>JAEYUU010000676.1 GCA_023429545.1 Verrucomicrobiota bacterium | reverse complement strand
GCTGCCGAGGTCGAGAAAATGATCGCGGAGCTTTCAGCGGAAAAGTCCAAGGTGGTGGCCGGGGAAGTGAAAATGGAAGGCAAGTGGCTGGATGCAGAAACCGCCAAGCGCGAGGCTTACAATATTGATGCGTACCGCACGCGTATGGCGATGAAGGCGGCCCTGGTGGGGTCTGAGGAGAATCGTTATCGCGAGGCCCTGACGCTTTTTGAGAAGCTGCGCACCCAATACGGCTCCTCTACTCAATATGTGGAGGCCATTCCTGAGGCGCTGGACATTCTTGCGGCATACCAGAAGCAGCTTGGGGCCATGGCGGCGGAGCAGCCAGTGATCCAGAAGCAGCGCGAGGAAGGATTGAAATCGATGTCGGGAGCCGACCTTGCACTTACCAAGAGCTCCATCGATCAGGAGGCCCGTGCTTTCAAGAGCACCATCGAGGCCCAGACCAAGCAGAAGGTGAAGTGGCGGGATGTATACAAGTACGACCTTAAATCCATCCAAGCAGCCCTGGACATTGTCACCAAGGAAATCGCGTCGCTGAGAGCGACCGATCTGGTCTCCCTGAGAAGCGAGAATGAGACCCTTGGAACGGCCATCCGCTACATGGCAGAGGGGAACCCAGAACAGGCGGATGCCGCACTGGACAAGCTTCGTGGTGCGAAGGCGACGATGCTGAACAAGAACGAGCTGGCACGCCTTGAAAAAGAACTGCGGTCTCTAAGGGAGCGCGTCAAGGCCCAGCAGAAGGCCTCCGGTGTCATGCCCGTGGCAGCAGCGGCCGCTTCTGAAGGTGGCCAGGCTCCCGCAGCCAATCCTATTGAGGAGGCCATGCGGCAGCGTGAGAAGGAAAAGCAGGAAAAGGCTGCAGGCAAAGGTGACTCCAAGGAGAAGAAAACCACGGAAAAGAAGGGCGACGACAAGAAGATCACCAAACCAAAGTCTGACGATGCAGAGAAGTCCGGCAGCACATCCACCCCCGAGCCGGAGCCGGGTCTGCTCGCCAGCCTCAATGATTACATCCCGTACATTGGTGGTGGCCTGCTTCTCATCCTGATCCTGGCCATGGTGTTCGGCAAGAAGAAGAAGGCTGCGGATTAGCGGCCGATTCGCCCGATTTGGGCCATTTGTTCGCGTACCACCTGATTCCAGGGCGCGTCACCCGCTTGCGAGCGTGGTTGACGCGCCCTCTCCTTTGGCGGTAATTGCCAGCTCAACCTCTCATGAGCGCCGCACGCACGTCCAAACAACATCGACAAACCGCAGAAACCGACATCCGGCTGGAATTGAATGTGGACGGGACGGGAGTCTCGGAAATCAAGACCGGCATCGGCTTCTTCGATCACATGCTCACGTTGTTCGCGAAGCACGGGCTTTTCGACCTGAAGGTACAGGCCAAGGGGGATATTGAGGTGGACTTTCACCACACGGTGGAAGACACCGGCATCGTGCTGGGGAATGCTTTTCGCGAGGCGCTCGGCGCCAAGACTGGGATCACCCGTTACGGTCACATGCTCCTGCCCATGGATGAGACGCTCGTCCAGGTGGCGGTGGATTTGAGTGGCAGGGCATTCACTGTCTTCCGCGCTCCGGAGCGGGTGGACACCATCGGCCTCGGCTTTCACTTCCAACTCGTGGAGGAGTTCGTCCGCGGCTTTGCCAACGCGATCCTCGCAAACGTGCATGTGGAAATCCAGTATGGGAAAGATGCCCACCACATGGCGGAGGCCATCTTTAAGGGCCTGGCCCGCGCGCTGGATCATGCCACCAAGGTCGACCCGCGTGTCACGGGCGTCCCCAGCACGAAGGACGTGCTGTAGGGATTTGAGATCCCAGATGTCCCTGACTGTCCGGGGCAGCTCACGCGTACTGATCACTGTCTACTGAACACTGTTTACTCTCTGACCTCTTGAACCTCGGAATCCTCGACTATGGCGCTGGGAACCTGCGCAGTGTGCGCAACGCGTTCCTCGCGGTGGAGCAGCCAGCCACCTTCGTCTCGGCGCCGGAGCATTTTGATGCGCTGGATGTGCTGGTGTTTCCGGGACAGGGGGCGTTCGGTGACTGTGTGAGGCAGCTTCAGGAGAGCGGCCTGTGGGAGCCGCTGAAGAAGTGGCTGGCGGAAGAGCGCCCGTACTTTGGCATCTGCCTGGGCTACCAGCTTCTCTTTGAAAGCAGCGAGGAGAATCCGGGCGTGCAGGGTCTGGCGAAGTTTGCAGGCAAGGTCCGCCGCTTTCCTCCGGTCCCCGGATTGAAGATCCCGCACATGGGATGGAATCAGGCCCGTTTCACGGATCCATCTCATCCCGCCTGGAAAGGAATGGGTAGTGAGGAGACCTTCTACTTCGTGCACTCGTACTACCCCGAGCCGCAGGACGCGTCACTGGCGGCGTGTCTCACCGAGTACGGCGGAGAGTTTGTGAGCGGTATTGCCGCGAAGAACCTGCTGGCGGTGCAGTTCCACCCGGAAAAGAGCCAGCAGGCCGGCCTGACGCTGCTGAAGAATGCACTGGCAAGTCTGGGGGCGGAGCCCCCCCCGGCG
>JAEYUU010000669.1 GCA_023429545.1 Verrucomicrobiota bacterium | reverse complement strand
GGAATAGTAGGTATTGTCATCGCCAAAAGGCACGAGTCCGAGCTGCTGGAACACGCCGGCCATGTATTCCGTGGCCAGTTGCTCGCCGCGGGTGCCGGTCATGCGGCCCTGAAGCGCATCACTCGCGAGATAGGTGATGTGCTGCTTCATGTCGTCGGAACGAATCTCCGCGCTGGTGGCGGCCAGATCCGGCGCACCAGAGGACATTTCCACGCCGCCAGGTTTCGCGGTTTTGCCCGCGCCACTTTCCAGACCCAGCGCTTTGCGTGCCGCTGCGTCATTCCATTCCGAGATGAAGATCTGCGAGTTGCCGTTGGCCGTGCGGCCACTGGTCCAGCTCAGCTTCTTGCCATCGGGTGAGAATACGGGCAGCCCGTCGAAGCCGTCCGTCTCGGTCACGCGCACGGGATCATGCTTGCCCTCGGCATCCACGATGTAGAGCTCGAAGTTGGCGAAGCCGTTGACGTTGTTGGTGAAGATGAGGTAGTCCCCGCTGGGATGGAAATATGGCGCCCATGACATGGCGCCCACCTTGGTGATCTGGCGCTGGTCTGAGCCATCCGCCTTCATCGTGTGAATCTCGGCGGTCATGCCCTTTTCATCAAAGCGCCGCCAGCAGATGCGTGAGCCATCCGCGCTAAAGAAGGGGCCGCCATCGTAACCCGGCACGTCCGTGAGGCGGCGTGGGCTGGTCCCGTCCGCGTTCATCACGTAGATGTCCATGAAGTACTGCTTGTCTATCTTCAGACGCGCGGCGTCGGACGCACTGAGCTGCCCTTCGTAGGCGGCACGGTTGCTGGCGAAGACGATCTGCCGCCCATCCGGCGACACCGCGCCCTCGGCGTCATAACCTTGGGAGGAGGTGAGCTGGGTGAGCTTGTTGTCCGTGAGCGAAAAGGAGAAGAGGTCAAAGTGCTCGTCGTAGTCCCAGGAATACTTCCGCACCCGGTTGGTCTGGCGGTCCTTGAACTCCGCGTCCTGCTTGGCCTTGGACTCCGGGTCGAGATGAGTGGAGGCGAAGAGGATGCGATGCCCGTCCGGATAGATCCAGGCGCAGGTGGTCTTGCCGAAACCCGGTGAAATGCGGTTCTGGTCGCCGGTGTCCAGATCCAGCAGGTAAATCTGGTAGAAGGGGTTGTCCGCCTCGCGCTCGCTCTGGAAGACCATTTTCGTGCCATCCGCGCTGAAGTAGCCCTCTCCCGCCCGCTTGCCCTCGAAGGTGAGCTGGCGCACGCCCGTGAGGAAGGCGGCCTCATCCGCGCGGGAGGCGGTGGGGGTGAGGACACTGGCGGCGGCGAGAAGGCAGGCGAGGAGGTGCGGGGATTTCATCATCTCTGGAAGTTGAATACGGAGCGAGAATCACGGCTGCAACGGGAAAAGTGAGCTGAGCCCTGCCCGGCAAGCAGGGCAGGGCAACGGGCGCCGCGCTTGCCGCACCCACGGTTTCCCTTGCCAAGAAGTCGCACGGTGCCATACTCCCGGCCCCTATGTCGATTCTTATTGGCTTCCTCATGGTGCTGACGGCGATTGTCTGTCTGCTCCTCGTCCTCATCGTCCTGATGCAGCGCCCGCGTCAGGAAGGCCTTGGCGCGACTTTCGGCGCCGGGATGATGGACTCTCTCGCTGGTGCTCACGCAACCAATGTGCTGCAGAAAGGCACCTCCTGGCTGGGCGGCCTGATGTTCCTCCTCACGTTCGTTCTGGCAGCTCTGATGGCGCATAATGCGCCCAAGCCCAAGGGTTCGCTTGCTGGTGATGGCGCTGCTCCCCCCGTGACGGCTCCTGTGGCCCCCGGCGCTCCGGCCGCAGCCACCACCACACCGGCGCCTGCTCCCGTCACGCCTGAGGCTGAAGCCAAGCCCGCCCCGGCACCTGAGAACAAACCTGCGGAGACGCCAGCTCCCGCTCCAGCAGCCACCACCCCTGCTCCTGCGGCACCGGCCGCGCCGGCAACTCCTGCCCCCGCCCCTGCTGTGCAGCCAGCTCCCGTGCCCAGCGCTCCTCCGACGCCTCCGGCCCCGGTGCCAGCGCCTTCAGGCAACTAAGACAGCACTCCGAGTGCTTGATTTACAAACCGTCCGCGGCCCCGAAGTCCGGACGGTTTTTTTGTTGGCAGAGGCGGCCGCCTTCCAAGATGCAGGTGACGTGACATCCCCGCACTGACGCGTAGTTGCATTCTTGCGGAAGTCAGCCTATGCAAGCCGTCCCATGAACGCCAAACCACTCGAAGGAAAAGTCGGACTCGTCTTCGGAGTCGCCAACAAACGCAGCATTGCGTGGGCCATTGCGCAGGCTTGGGCCGAAGCGGGTGCGAAGCTGATTTTTAACTATCAGGGAGAGCGCCTGAAGGACAATGTGGAAGAACTCGCCGGCACCTTCGGCGCGGACACACCGCTGTTCCCTTGTGACGTCAGCAAGGATGACGAAGTGGACGTCTTCTTCAACAAGGTCGGCGAAATCACCCCCAAGGTGGATTTGCTCCTGCACAGCATCGCCTTTGCCCCCAAGGAGGCGCTGGAAGGGGACTTCCTGAGCACCACGCGCGAAGCCTACCTCACCGCGCACAATATCAGCGCCTACTCGCTGGTTCATCTCTCCCGCAAGGCGGCGCCGCTCATGACGGATGGCGGCAGCATCATCGCCATGAGCTACTACGGTGCCGAGAAGGTGGTGCCCCACTACAACGTGATGGGCGTGGCCAAGGCCTCGCTGGAAGCCAGCACGCGCTACCTTGCCTATGACCTGGGCAAGAAGAAGATTCGTGTGAACTGCATCAGTGCCGGCCCGGTAAATACCCTCGCCGCGCGTGGCATTGCCGGCTTTGGCGCCATGCTCAAGCACTATGACGCACACGCTCCGCTGGGCCGGAGTTGCGAGCCCTCCGAACTGGGCGCGACCGGTGTCTTCCTCGCCAGCGAAGGTGCGGCAGCCATCACCGGCCAGGTCCTCTACGTGGACGGCGGTTATCAGATCATGGGCATGTAGGGGAGGGCTGGGCCAGTGCTGGTCCGGCTTGAGAAACACATGTCGTCCGCGAAGCCATTGCCCATCTTGATCGTGGGCGGAGGGCTCGCGGGAACGGCTGTTGCGTGGCAGTGCTGGGCCCGCGAAGTTCCCTTTGTGGTGGTCGATCCGGGAAAGGCGGACACCACCTCCAAGGTTGCGGCTGGACTGGTGACACCCATCACGGGCCAACGGCTCCGGGTGAGCTGGCGGCTGGATGAGCTGCTGCCGGAGGCGCGTGCGTTTTATGAACGCATGGAGCACATGGTGCAGGGGAAGTTTTTTCATCCTTCACCCATGGTTCGCCTTTTCAGCAATGCGCGGGAAGTCAAGTTCTGGGGGCTGCGCCGTGAGGAAGCTGACATCCAGCAGTGGGCGGATACCACCTCAACTGCAGGGGAGGTGGACGCGTCCGTGTTTCACAATGAACTGGGCGGTTTCGGCCAGCGGGATGCCGCGTGGCTGGACACCGTGGCGTATCTGGAGGCGTCACGGAAATTTTTTGCCGCGAAGGGGAGCTGGACTGTCACCTCATTTGCGGATGAGGAGCTCGATGTATCGAGTGATGGCGTGAAGTGGAATGGCGCAGGATATGCCGCCGTGGTCTTCTGCCGTGGTGCGGAAGAACGTCATGCGAAGCGATTCTTTCCCTGGCTGAATTGGGACTGCGCGAGGGGTGTCATTGCGGACGTGAAAGCAGAGGTGCACGAACATCGGCTGGTGCAGCGCGGCGCGTGGATGCAGCCGCGAGGTGAAGGCGGCATGTTCCGCGCAGGCTCCACGTATGAGTTCGACTTTACGCGGAGCCTGGCGGCTTCGACGGATGAACTACACTGCAAACTGGGAACGTTGCTGAAAGTGCCGTTTGAGATTCTTTCCGCGCAGACTGGCATCCGGCCCATCGTGAAGCAGAAGCAGTTGATCCTGGGCCGTCATCCTGTGCATGAGCGCGTGCTGATCCTGAACGGGCTCGGCTCGAAGGGGGTGCTGCGCGCGCCGTTTTTCTCGCGCATGCTGCTCGATCATCTGCTGGTTGCTGCGCCGATCGAGGCAGAGGTGGATGTGCGGGCGAATGTGTGATCATCACATTCCTCGTGGCCATTTCGGGATGGGTGAGGGCGATCCGGGAGTGCGCATGGTTTAATCTTGGATGATACGTGTGCGCCCTGTAGAAACGAAACGCTTGAGCTGATCCCGTGACCGCCGAATCAAGACCCGCCTTTACCGCTCTGCCCACTGCCGTGAAGTGGTCGCACGAAATCGTGGGACCGCGCTTACGCGCAGGTGACGTGGTGGTGGACGCCACGGCGGGAAATGGTCATGATACCTTGTTCCTCGCAGAGCGGGTGCTGCCGGGTGGGCGGGTGTTTTCCTTCGATCTACAGGCGGACGCGATCGAGCAGACGCGCCGTGCCGTGGCCGCGCATGTGCCGGCGTATGCCACGCCGGGTGAGGTCACGTTGTTCCATGCCGGTCATGAGCGCCTGGCGGAACTTTTGCCCGCGGATCTTCGCGGACGGCTGCGCGCGGTGATGTTCAATCTGGGCTATCTGCCCGGCGGGGACAAGACCATCATCACCAAAGAGGCGACCTCGCTCGCGGCGATCCGCATGGCCCTCGACTGGCTGGCGGAGGACGGCGTGCTGACCGTGGTAATTTATCCGGGGCACGAAGGAGGACGGCAGGAAGCCGGCGCGGTGGAGACCCTGCTTGCAGCACTTCCCTCCATGGAGTTCGAGGTGCAGCGACTGGGCTACCTCAATTTCCGGCCTACGACGCCTTTCTGTATCGCAGTGCGGCGCCGGGTGGGTAAGGCCTGAT
>JAEYUU010000624.1 GCA_023429545.1 Verrucomicrobiota bacterium | reverse complement strand
CGTGAGCTGAGCTTGCGGGAACTGGCCGCTTTTCAAACGGAGGGCAAAACCGCGCTGCCACTGGAGGTCTTCGTGCATGGAGCCCTCTGTGTGGCCTACTCCGGCCAGTGCCTGACCAGCGAATCTTTGGGACGTCGCAGCGCCAATCGTGGTGAGTGCGCCCAGGCGTGCCGCATGCCCTACGAACTCGTGGTGGATGGCGAACTACGGGACCTCGGCGACAAGCGCTACCTGCTCTCCCCGCAAGACCTCTCGGCCGTGCAGGAGATCCCCGAGCTCATCAAGCTGGGCGTGCGCAGCTTCAAGATTGAAGGCCGCCTCAAGACGCCGGAATACGTGGCGGCGGTGACGCAGGTGTATCGCAAGGCGATGGACGCTGCGATGGCAGAGATTCACGGCAAGTCTGCGGAAGGCATCACGCCGAAGGACAAGTATGCGCTGGAGATGACCTTCAGCCGCGGTCTCTACCCCGGCTGGATGCATGGGGTAAATCATCAGGAATTGGTGGGCGCCAGATTCGCCAAGAAGCGTGGTCCGTTTGTCGGTGAGGTGATGGCGGTGGATCGCGAAGCGGTGCTGCTATCCGAATTTGCCACGCCCCTGAAGCCCGGCGATGGGGTGGTGTTTGAAAATCCATCTGACACCAACCGGGAGCAGGGCGGTTACCTCTATGGCGTGCATGAGGGCTGGCTGGAGTTCCAGCACGGGAAGATTGACTTTAATGCCGTGAAACCAGGTACGCGGGTCTTCAAGACCAGCGACATGGCGCTGGAGAAGGAACTGCAGTCGACCTTCAAGGGCGAGCTCCCCATTCGCAAACGCGCGGACCTTCACCTGCGCGCCCACGGTACGGCAGGCGCGCCACTGGTACTCGAGTCCCTGGATGCGAACCAGCAGGTGACGGCTCGGGTGGAGTCGAAGATTCCGCTGGATATTGCCCGCAATCGTCCGCTCACGCGTGAGTCATTGCACGCCCAGCTTGAGCGTCTTGGCGGCACGCCGTATGAACTGCGCTATCTCGATGTATCGATCCCGGACAATGTCATCCTGCCGGTGAGCGAGTTGAATCGTCTCCGCCGGGAATTGGTGGAGAAGCTGGAGCACGGTACGGCACCGGACGCTTCCGCTGTGGTGCAGGCAACGGCCTCCGCAGCCACCATGCTCGCCGCGCTTCCCAAGCCGGGAGCGCCGAGTCTTGTGCCCGTGCTGCACGTCCTGTGCCGCAGCATGGAGCAGATCGAAGCCGCGCTGGCGGCGAATGTCTCCCGCCTCTACGTGGATTTCGAGGACATCCGCCTCTATGGCGACGCCGTGCAAGCGGTGCGTGACAGCGGCAGCGATAGCGCCATCTTCTTGGCCACTCCCCGCATCCAGAAGGCGCGCGAGGACGGCTTCTTCAAGCTCATCGCGCGCGCCGAGCCGGATGGCGTTCTGATTCGCAATCTGGGAGCCATCGAGTTCTTCGCCTCCACGGGCCTGCGCATGACGGGTGACTTCTCGCTCAACGTGGCCAATCCGCTGACGGCGGAGTTCCTCATCCAGTCTGGCCTGGAGCAGTGCACCATCAGCTACGACCTGAATATTGACCAAGTGCTGGATTTGCTGAAGGCCGCGCCGCCGGAGTGGTTCGAGATCACCCTGCACCAGCACATGCCCATGTTTCACATGGAGCATTGTGTGTTCGCCGCGTTCATGTCCGAGGGGAAATCCTTCCTGGACTGCGGTCGACCGTGTGAAAAACACAAGGTGAAGCTGCGCGACCGCGTGGGCATGGAGCATCCGCTGAAAGCCGACGTGGGTTGTCGCAACACCCTCTTCAATGCTGTGGCCCAGACCGGCGCGTTGTTCTTCCAGGACCTGATGAACGTGGGCCTGCGTCATTACCGCGTGGAACTGCTAGAGGAAACCGCGCGCGAGACCTCGCGCATCCTCTCCACCTACCAGGCGCTCCTCGCGGGCCGGACCTCCGGCGTAAGCCTGCACCAGGACCTGAAGGCACAGTCCCAATTGGGCGTCACCACCGGCACGCTGCGGCAGGGTGAGTTCCGGTAGGATTTAGCGATGCCATCGCTCGGTCGCAGGGAGCGGGACTTGCCAAGTCCCGGCGGTCGGTAACTGTGGTATCAAAGGTGATCCGAAAGCCACTGAGATGCTGCGACTATGGGCAGCGAATCGAGAGTTGTGCGTCGCGATTAATGTCGGTTGTTACGAGAAGCAAGGATACGATGAGGCCGAGGCGTGGGGCATCATTGCCGCGGATTTCGGGAAACACGTGGCGCGAGCACTTCACCAGAGATACGGCCATCCGCAGCAGGAGACGCTCGATAAGTTCCGACGCTCGTTTCTTGAGGAGCTTGACCACTCGACGTCAGATGCCACTGGAGAGTGATCGCGCACCGAACCAAGTCTGCTGCGAGCGGCTTCGCCATCGCGACCGCCCAAATGGATGTTGGTCAAAAGGCGTACCGCTGGTACCTGAGCCTCAATCATTGACCATACGACCCAATGACAAACCGAAAAGAGATTGCAAAATTCTGGCAGTCGTTCGAGTCCAATTCACAACGCCTGGCACAGACGAGTTCGGCCAACAGTGCTGTTTATGACGAATTACTCGAGAAACTTCAGGAGATCGACAAGGGTCTTTTCTTTGAATTTGCTGTGAGCCTCGGTGATTGCGAGCTAATCGTGACTGCCGAGAAAAGTCTCTGTTCTCTATTGTTGAAGAGATCGTTGCTTCCGCACCCGTCTTCAGAGGCTGGAAGTTCTTTGCATTGAAGCCGAAGTTGGGATTCCCGAAGTTCATCGAGTGGGAGGGGTATCGAGTGGCCATCAACGAAGTGGTCTTCGACCCGTTGGAGAA
>JAEYUU010000604.1 GCA_023429545.1 Verrucomicrobiota bacterium | reverse complement strand
GAGGTTCGAGGTCAGCACCAGGATCGTGTTGCGGAAGTCCACGGTGCGGCCCTGGCCATCCGTGATGCGGCCATCATCCAGCACCTGCAGCAGCGTATTGAAGACATCCGGGTGTGCCTTCTCGACTTCATCGAAGAGGACCACGCTGTAGGGGCGACGGCGGACGGCCTCGGTAAGCTGGCCGCCTTCTTCATAACCAACGTATCCGGGGGGCGCCCCAATCAGGCGGGCGACGCTGTGCTTCTCCATGTACTCGCTCATATCGAGACGGGTCATGGCGTTTTCATCATCGAAGAGAAACTCAGCGAGCGCCTTGCTCAGCTCCGTCTTGCCCACGCCGGTGGGGCCGAGGAAAAGGAAGCTGCCGATGGGGCGGTTCTCATCCTGCAACCCGGCGCGCGCGCGGCGCACCGCGTTGGACACGGCCTTGATGGCGCTCTTCTGCCCGATGACGCGATGGCTCAGGCGATCCTCCATGTGCGTGAGCTTGCTGCGCTCACCCTCCTGCAACCGTGAAACGGGAATGCCGGTCCAGGTGGCCACCACCTTGGCAATGTCATCATCCGTGACTTCCTCGCGCAACAGCACATGGCCACCCTTCGCCTCGGCCTTGCTGGCATCGGCGAGCTTCTTCTCAAGGTCTGGGATCAGGCCATATTGAATCTCACCCGCTCGGCCGAAGTCGCCACGGCGCTGGGCCTGCTCCTGCTCGGTGCGGAGGCGGTCGATCTCCTCCTTCACCTTGCGGCTCTCCTGGACGGATTCCTTTTCCTTCTGCCATTGAGCTTTCAGGCCGGTGCTCTTCTCCTTGAGGTCCGCGATCTCTTTTTCCAGACGGGCGAGATGCGCACGGCTGGCGGGATCGGTTTCTTTTTTGAGCACCTGGCGCTCCATCTCGTGCTGCATGATGGCGCGCTCCAGTACGTCGATTTCCGTGGGCATGGAGTCGAGTTCGATCTTGAGGCGGCTCGCGGCTTCATCCACGAGGTCTACCGCCTTGTCCGGCAGGAAGCGGTCGCTGATGTAGCGGTGGCTCAGCGTGGCGGCGGCGACGATGGCGGAATCCTGGATCCTCACACCATGATGCACCTCATAACGCTCCTTCAGGCCTCGCAGGATGGCGATGGTGTCCTCCACACTGGGCTCGCCGACGTACACCGGCTGGAAGCGGCGCTCCAGGGCGGCGTCCTTCTCGATGTACTTGCGGTATTCATCCAGTGTGGTCGCGCCGACGCAGCGCAGTTCACCGCGCGCGAGCTGTGGCTTGAGCAGGTTGCTCGCGTCCACGGCACCCTCGCTCTTGCCTGCACCCACGATGGTGTGAAGCTCATCGATGAAGAGGATGATCTGCCCCTCGCTGGAGGTCACCTCCTTGAGAAAGGCCTTGAGGCGCTCCTCAAACTCACCGCGGTACTTCGCCCCGGCGAGCATGCCACCAAGGTCCATGCTGATGACGCGCTTGTTCTTCAGCGAATCCGGCACATCGCCGGCCACGATGCGGCGGGCGAGGCCCTCCACGATGGCGGTCTTACCCACCCCGGGCTCGCCGATGAGCACGGGATTGTTCTTGCTGCGGCGGCTGAGCACCTGCATCACGCGGCGGATCTCCTCATCGCGGCCGATCACGGGGTCGATCTTCCCCTGGCGGGCACGCGCGGTGAGATCTGTGCCGTATTTCTCAAGGGTCTGGTACTTGCCCTCGGGATCCTGGTCGGTCACGCGCTGGGCGCCACGCACCGAGGTGAGCGCCTGCAGAAGGGTGTCGTGCTTCAGACCAGCCTTTTTCAGAACGTCCTCGATGTCCGTGCGGGTCTTGGTAAGCGCGAGCAGGAAATGCTCCACGCTGAGGTAGTCATCCTTCAGCGCATGCTGCTCCTTCTCCGCGTTCGCCATGGTTTCGCGGAGATCGCTGCTCATGTGCTGCGGCCCCCCGCCACCGGACACTTTGGGCTGCTTGGCGAGGTGCGCTTCCACGGCCGACTTGATATTGGGAGGCGCCGCTCCGACTTTTTCCAGAAGGGGCCTGGTCACACCCTCGGTCTGCTCCAAGAGCGCGAGCAGGACGTGGGAAGGCTTGAGCTCCGCGTGCCCATAGCGCGCGGCGATGGATTGCCCGGAAGCGAGGGCCTCCTGCATCTTGAGAGTGAAGCGGTCGGGTGACATAAGAGGAAGTACGAAATCGGTTCGGATGGGGTAATTGCAAAAAGCATGCCCAAAGACAATTCTTGCGCTAATCGTTACTGGAGAATCATTTATGAATGAATGACACGCATCGCACGTGAGTCATGTTTACTCAAAAGGGTCCCTCCGGCACTGCGTATTTTGCGAAAATGAATGCCAAATTGTCGCTGTCTTCTGACGCTACGTGGGCGATCGGGCACGTGATACCCGCCGCGCTGAAACGCCCGGATGCCCGGCACATCGCGGAACATCTTTCCCGTGACTCGAAACAAAGCACTCCGGTGGCTGCATCGGTTCCGGATTGGGCGACACACGTCTGCCTGACGAGCGATGTCGTACCCCTACCGGATTCACGCAGGAGGTCTGGCTTTTCTCCTTGCCCCCCATCCTGTTTCGTGGATTGTCGCCCTCCCTATTCTTCAGTCTCACCACCTTGCACATGTTCGAACGTCGCGTTGTCATCACCGGAATTGGAGTTGTCACCCCTGTGGGAAACAACAAGGATGAATTTTGGAAGAACCTCGTCTCCGGCAACAGTGGCATCCGCAACATCACGGCCTTCGACACCACAGAGTATGGTACGCATTTCGGCGGCGAAGCACAAGGCTTCGACCCGAAACCCTACTTCAAGGATTTCAAAGATGCCCGTCGCGCGGACCGCTTTACCCAGCTCGCCATGGGCGCGGCCAAGATGTCCGTGGCAGACAGCGGCCTGGAGCCTGATAAGCTGGATCTGACCCGCGTGGGCGTGATGGTGGGCAGCGGCATCGGCGGCCTCATGACGCTGGAGGACAACCACTCCCTGCTGCTGAAAAAGCACCCCAGCCGCGTCTCCCCTTTCACGATCCCGATGATGATCAGCAACATCGCCAGCGGGATGATCTCCATGGAGTACGGCTTCCTCGGGCCGAACATGTGCATCGTGACGGCCTGTGCGACCTCGAACCACTGCATCGGTGAAGCGTGGCGCATCATCAAATTCGGCGACGCAGATGTGATCGTGGCCGGCGGCGCGGAGGCGAGCATCTCGCCGATGGGCCTGGCGGGCTTCGGCAACATGCGGGCGCTGAGCACCCGCAACGACGCCCCGGAAAAAGCGAGCCGCCCCTTCGACAAGGACCGCGATGGCTTTGTGATGGGTGAAGGCGCTGGCGTGGTCATCCTGGAAGAATATGAGCACGCGAAGAAGCGCGGAGCGCAGATCTACTGCGAGCTCGCCGGCTACGGTCTGAGCGCGGATGCCTATCACCTGAGCGCGCCTCTGCCGGACGGCTCCGGCGCGGCCCGCTGCATGAGGATGGCGCTCAAGCATGCCAAGCTGAACCCCGAGCAAATCTCGTACGTAAACGCGCACGCCACCAGCACGCCCGTGGGCGACGTCTGCGAGACACAGGCCATCAAGGCGACCTTCGGCGACTACGCGACGAACGGCCTCCTCGTGAGCGCCACCAAGTCGATGACCGGTCACCTCCTCGGCGCCGCCGGCGGTGTGGAACTCGCGGCCAGCATCCTCGCGATTCGCGACCAGATCATTCCTCCGACCATCAACGTGGAGAATCAGGATCCCGAGTGCGACCTCGACGTGGTGCCGAACGTGGCCCGCGAAGCAAAGGTGACCGCGGCCCTGAGCAATTCGTTTGGCTTTGGCGGGCACAATGCGGCGGTGCTGGTGACGAAGATATAAGCACGAAGGTCAAGGAGTCATCGGTCAAGGGTCAACAGTCGAGAGCGTTAGCGAGCAACACCGATGACTGTTGACTGATGACCAATGACTAGTCACGACGCCATCATCATCGGCTCCGGTCCGAATGGGCTTGCGGCGGCAGTGCGGCTGGCACAGCAGGGATGGAAGGTGCTGGTGCTGGAAGGCGCAAGCACCACGGGTGGCGGCACGCGCACGAAGGAAATGACGCTGCCGGGTTTCCGCCATGACGTGTGCTCGGCGGTGCATCCCATGGGATTGGGTTCGCCCTATCTGCGCACGTTGGATTTGGAAAAGCATGGTTTGCGCTGGATTCAGCCGGACCACCCCTTGGCGCACCCGCTGAAAGGTGGTCGCGCAGCGGTGCTGCATCGCTCACTCGAAGAGACAGCGCAATCACTCGGCAAGGACGCGCGACGGTACCGTTTGTTTTTCAAGACGCTGGTGGAGCATGCGCACGAGCTTTATGGCGACATGCTCGCGCCTGCTGGATTTCCCAGACACCCCTATCTCATGGCGCGGCTCGGCATGGGAGCAGGACTGCCGGCCACATGGTTCGCGATGTACTTCTCCACGGAGGAAGGCCGCGCGCTCTTTGGCGGCTGCGCGGCGCACTCCATCATGGCGCTGCATCTGCCGCTGACCTCGGCGATAGGCGTGGTACTCCAGATGAGCGGGCACGCGGTGGGCTGGCCCATTCCCGAAGGTGGATCCCAGCGCATCACGGATGCCCTGGTGAGCCTGCTGCGTTCGCTCGGTGGTGACGTGCAATGTAATACACCCGTGAAGTCACTCGCGGACCTGCCGGAAGCGAAGGCATACCTCTTCGACCTCAGCCCGCGCCATGTCTCACAGATCTGTGGCGAGGCTCTGCCCGCGAACTACCACAGCAAGCTGGAGCGCTTCCGTCATGGGCCCGGTGTCTTCAAGGTCGACTACGCCCTCAGCGCGCCGATTCCCTGGGCCAATGCCGACTGTCGCAAGGCAGGAACGGTACATGTTGGCGGAACGATGGCCGAAATGGTCACCAGCGAGCGCGATGCGTGGGAGGGACGGCTGAATGATGCACCCTTCGTCCTCGTCGCGCAGCCCAGTGTGCATGACGCGACACGCGCTCCCACAGGCAAGCATGTGGCGTGGGCGTATTGTCATGTCCCCTCCGGCTCCACGGTGGATCGGCTGGAGATCATCACGAAACAGATCGAGCGCTTCGCCCCCGGCTTCCGCGATTGCATTCTCGCGCAGCACACCATGAACTGCGCGGAGATGGAGGCCTACAATCCAAACTACATCGGCGGCGATGTCATCGGCGGCATCACGGACTGGCGGCAGCTTTTCACCCGGCCTGTGGGCATGTTCAGTCCGTACGCCACGCCGAATCCGAAGGTCTTCCTCTGCTCCGCCTCCACTCCACCTGGCGGTGGGGTACACGGCATGTGCGGCTACTGGGCCGCGGAGAGTGTGTTGAAGCGGTGCGCTTAACGTACCTCTCGAGGCTTTAAATAAAACACCCACTCTCCGTGGACCATTTCTCGATGGTTGCACGGCGTGAGCCCCTCCGGTAGTCTTCGCCCATGTACTCCAAGAGGCTGTGGCTCAGCGTGGCGCTGGCACTCACGGTGGCGGTGTTCCCGCGACTGTTGGGCGCCCAGGCAACCATCGAAGGCACCGTGCCCATCTCGGGCGGGCCCATGTCCCCTCCTCCATCTTCCAAATACAAGCTGAAGGCAGGCTCCGTGGCCCCCTCTCCCAGGCAGGTGGCTGTGGTGTATCTGGAGGGTAACTTCGGACAGCGCGCCGGGAACAGGACAGTGACGCTCGGACAAAAGGGCTACCAGTTCAGCCCCGGAGTCGTGGCAGTGCAGAAAGG
>JAEYUU010000553.1 GCA_023429545.1 Verrucomicrobiota bacterium | reverse complement strand
ATCTTTCACACCAAGCTTCTTTGCGAGGTCTTCGATCTGCTTGGAGCAGTCATTGAGACCCTGCACGTCCCGCGCCTTGATGGACATAACACCATCGGCGATTTTCGTGCCCAAGGCGAGGGCCACGTCCGTCTCGTTGGTGTACTTGGCGACATCGACATCGCGTGCGATCTCTCCATAAACGGCCTTCCAGTCCTCGTAGGTGAGATTGAGCACCTGGTCGAGACCGAGGAACTTGTCATAGGGGCTGGGAAGCCCGATGGGGGCGATCTCTGCCTTGCTGGGGTCAAACCCGGCCTTGTCCTGGGCGGGAAGAAGTGGGGCGGTGGCGGCGGAAATGAGACAAACCAAAATCGCGGAACGTAGCATCATGGCTGGCGAATCTTGCGGGTTGTTGTAGGATGGGAATGCTACCTTTACAGGCGTGGCAAGGTCTTTCGCAAGTCAATTCCATGAAAACAAGCACAAGCAGAAGGTTTTCCACGATGCGTTACCGGGTACTGTGCCTGGCCGGAGCACTCGGAGTGCTCGCCATGCCCTCCTGTTTCAAGGAGGATGAGGAGCTCCAGAGGCAGATTATTGAGATGCGCGCGGCGCTCGAGGCCAAGGGCAAGGCGGTGGAAAAGGCCCAGGCGGAAGTGGCCGAGCTGCAAAGCAAGGCCCAGCGGAGCGGCAGCGCCGGATCCGCGGCCAGCAGTGAGGAGCTCGCGAAGGCGAAACAAACCATCGAGGACCTCAAGCGCCAGATTGAGTCCGCGAAAGCACAGGCCGGAACTGGCGCATCCAGCGGCGCGCCGTTCAAGATCGACATGGACGCCATCGCGGACAAGCTGGAGGAGGACCTCACGCGCAAGGCGAAGCAGTTGCGGGAGCTCGTGCAGAGCCAGATTCCCGGCGGACGCATCGATGAGATTGCGCTCAAGTCGATCGACTATCCTCCCCAACTGGTCACACCCTTCAGCTCCGCCATCACCTTCAATGTCGTGGCGGACAACGGCAACCATCTCCGCCTCCTGTTCCCCGTAAGCGCCGACCTTGGAGGAAGCTGGAAACTGCCCTCCGCAGCGGATGTGCAGGCCGCCTACAAGGCAGCCAAGGACAATCCCCAAGGGCTCGCAGGAAATACCGGTGCGGCTCCCCAGGCTCCGCCGGGAGGCACCGCATCCGCTCAGCCACCCGCTGGTGGTGGTGTCGCGCCTCAACAACCCGGATACGGCCCACCGGGTGGCGGAGGCATGAGGCAGATCGATGCCAATACCTTCGCCTTCGACTGGGGTGATGGCGCCGGCGCTGCTCCCCGGCAGCCGCAGCCACAGGCTCAACCGCAGCCCCGCGCCCCGCAGCCTTCGGGCGGACCTGCCGTCATCTCCAATTTCGCCCCTCCCGGCCCTGGTGGTTCGGGTGGCCCTGCGGCTCCTGCTCCTGCAGCACCCAATGCTCCCGCAGCCGCGCCTTCGGTGCCCGCACCGGTGATGCCCGTCGTTGGCGATCGTGTCATCCGCTTCGACGACTAGGTTAAAAGTTTGTGTATCCCGCACGCTCCCTCGCGATGGCGTACGGGAAGGCCGCGTTGAGAACTTGGAGTGCTGGAGATCGATCCAGCCTTCCGAAGGCAGCTTGCTGCCGTGAAGTCGGAAACGAAGGAGCTTTCCTCCAGTGTATGGCAAATGACGTTGCCTCGCGCAGAGCGAGCTCTGGGACATCTCCTTTGGAAGCTCACAGATCTCTTAATCTGACGCATATTCGCATGCCGGGATCCAGCACTCCGAAAAACATGCTGGAGACATGCCTCAAGGTATATCATATCATCCCCCCCGGATGATATACCCGTCACTCCGCCGGGGTCACCCCGACCACGATGTCGCACCTGGCTACGAGCTCGCCGGCCTTGCCGCCTGACTTCGGCGCGAAGGCCACCGTCACTGAGTCACGAACCGCGCCTTCGGGCAGGCGTTTCCAGATGCCGTCGCGCTCGTTCTGAGCAAGTCCCTTCACGTAGATCTGTGTGGTGAGCAGTTCCTTGTCGCGCATTTTCACCTTCATATGAATATGCGGTGTGCGGCCCGGATAGGGCACGGGCTTGATGGTACGGAAGAGATAGCCGCCCTTGCTGTCGGTTTCGAATTTCCCGTAGCCCTGGAAGTTCGCATCGCGCTTTTCCACATTGCCGCCGCTGCGGCTGTGGAGATAGACTCCGCTGGCATCGCACTGCCAGATCTCCACCACTGCGTTCTTCAGCGGATTGCCTTTTGCATCCAGCACGCGGCCGCTGAGGTAGGTCACCTCGCCGATGGCGGGCGTGGTGCTGTCCTTCAGGATGATGAGGTCATTGTCCTGGTCCAGCGGGAGCTTGTCAGGATAAAATGGGCCCTCCGTAGCCTTTGGCGTCAGGGTCAGCGCTTCAGCAAAGGCGCCCGGCACCCAGAGACCGGCAGCGCCAAGGGAGAGTCCGCTCAGGAAGCGGCGACGCGAAGCGGGGGAAGGGCACAGCGATGAGAGTTTCATGAACTTGAAGGGGACGAGGGAAAGCTTACCACAACTTCAAACCACACCGGAAGCGCAAGGTTGCGCCTCCACACGGAGGTTTCGAGTGCAAATACGAAAAGGTGCTTCGTGGGCGCTGCCGCTACTCTTCTCGCGGCAGCGGCAGGAGTTTCATGTCAGCACAGTCGCCGCAGGTTTCGGCGGCATCATTGTACTGCGTGAGGCAGCGGGGGCACCAGCGGGTGCATCCTTCCTGCGCAAGTGGAGCGGATTCGAGCGTGTCGGGATTGGTTGCCTCGTGTGTTGCGAGGAACGTGCGCAGCGCCGCAACCTCAGGGCCGTCCCACGGGCGGGATGGGAAGTCGCCGATGGGCCAGCGAGCTTCACGCCAGCAGCGCGCGGCATGTGCTTTCAGTTCCGCATCTTCCTCGCCCCGCCAGGCACGCAACGCGGTCAGCGGATGAGCCTCGGGCGAAAGCCGGGAGCAAACCCAGTCCGCAGCGCGCATGGAAGTGCCCGGAAGCATCGCCACGCCCATCAGGTGGGCCAAGGCATCCTTTCGCAGGGATTCATGATGCCGGACGATGCGAAACAGGAGAAACGCCTGGATGAACATCTGCAGGAACAAGGCGCCGATCACGACCAGAGTGAGCCAGTGGTCACCATGCCGCCAGTAGGTGAAGGGTACCACGAGGAACGTCCATACAAAGATGATCCGGCCCTGGGCGCTCAGCCTCTTCGTGAGTGCATGCGAAGCCTCTACTGCCGCCTTCAGCGCGGAAACATCCAGCTGCATCTGCGCCTTCTCATGAAATGAAGCTTCTCTTTCCGCCTGCGGTTGATTCACCCACGCATTCGCCAGCTTGGCCCAGAGCGCAGCGCTCGTTGCGTGAATGCAGCGCACCCGATGGTCAGCAGTGAGATGCAGCACGGAACCTTCCGCGCGTGCCTTTACCTGATCCCAGGGTACATGCCGCGCGCTGCCACTCTCTTCTTCCCAAACGCACAGGCCATGTTCGTGTGGCACACACGGCCATGAGGCGGCC
>JAEYUU010000521.1 GCA_023429545.1 Verrucomicrobiota bacterium | reverse complement strand
TAGGCTTCAAGTTCCGTCCTGACTTTGGCTGGAAGGACAGCGGCGTGAGCAAGGTGCTGAGCCTCATGTGGCCCGCCGTGCTCTCGGGCAGTGCGGTGCAGATCAATGTGATGCTCAGCAGCATCTTCGCCTCCTGCCTGGTCATCAAGGACGGCCCGGTGACCTGGCTGGGTCAGGCCTTCCGGCTGGTGCAGCTCCCGCTGGGTCTTTTCGGCGTGGCAGTGGCCACCGTCACGGTGCCCGCCATGTCCCGCCTTGCCACGGAGGGGATCACCCCTGCCTTCAAGCAGATGCTCGGGCGTGGCCTGAAGCTGGTGTTTCTCATGACGCTCCCCGCCGCGGTGGGTCTGGCAATCCTTGCGGAGCCGATCATTTCGCTCATCTTCCAGCGCGGGCGCTATACCGCGTATGACACGCACATGGCCGCCATCGCGCTGCAGAGCTATGCGTGGGGGCTGGTCTTCTTCTCCAGCATCAAGGTCATTCAGCCGGCGTTCTATGCCATTGAACGCCGGTTTGTGCCGCTGGTGGTGAGCCTCATTGCCGTGGTGGTGAGCGCTGGGATGAACACCATCACCGTCTTCTGGCTGAAGCTGGGCCACGAGTGGCTCGCGCTTTCCACTAGCGTGTCGGCCCTGGTGAATTTTGCCCTGCTTTTCCTGGCCATGCGCAAGGTCGCGGGAGGCCTGGACACGAAGGGGCTCGCGATCAATGCGGCCAAGTTGCTCGCCTCGGTGATCTGCATGGCGGTCGTGTGCTGGGTATGCCGGGCCACGCTGCTGCATGACTTCACGGAAAAGGCGCTCGTGCTGCGTATTCTTTTCCTGGGTGTAACCATCGGGGGGGCGGCCGCCGTCTACTTCGGGATGAACGCATTGCTGAAAAATGAGGAAGTGGCGGAATTTGGCGCGATTCTAAGGCGTAAACTCGGGCGTAAGTGAACCTAGTGTCCTGTGTAGGGCACGGAAGTAGTAGTGCCGTGCCGAGTTGAGCAATGTCAGCGTTTTCTCCCGCCCCGTCATGAACAGCAAGATTCTCCTAGGCGCGCTCGGAGCCCTCGTGGCCATCTGGGGCGCCGTGGCCGGAATTATGCGGCTCACGGAAAAGCACACCACCACCCCCGAGAAGGTGCTCGATGCCATGGCCACGGTCCCTTGGGTCGTGGATGAGAATGCCGATCTGAGCGAGGCGGAACGCAAGGAGCACATCGACAGGGTGATCATCCAGGTGAACCTGCTCAACTTCGAGCAGCGACGCCAGATGCGGGAGGCGGACGGCGACCAGGACACAGGACGCATGTTCATGGAGTCACTCACGGATGATGAGAAGGGCTACTTCATGAAGGAGACCGTGGAGCAGCACTTCAAGAGCGTGATGAAGGCCTTCAACCAGATGTCCAGGGAAGAGCGCCAGCGCGTGGTGGATCAGGCCAGGAAGGACATGCAGCGCAACCGGGTGGAGGGCCAGAACATGGAGCGCCTGCAGGAACGCGATGAAAAAGTGTTCCAGCAGGTTGTGGAGAAAGGTCTGGGCGCCTACTATGAGGATGCCAGCGCTGAAACGAAAATGGATCTCGCTCCGCTGATGGAGGAGATGCAGCAGCGCATCAATGGCATGCCGCGCCGCAGGTAGGGAGCAGTGACAAAGCAGTACATGAACTCCCCCAGTCCACATCGCCAGCAAGTGCGCCCACGCGCATGGGGAGGATTCACGCTCATCGAGCTGCTGGTCACCATCGGCATCATCGCGGTGCTGGTGTCCATCGCCATCCCGGCGACGAACCGCGTGGTGCACAGCGCCCGTGCGTCCCAATGCATGAGCCATCTGAAGGGCCTTGGAAGCGGCCTGCAAATGTACCTGGCGGATCACAACAACGTGATGCCGGACCTCGTGATTGGCCGTGAGAGCAAGGAAAGCGACGAGCCGGCCTTGGACAACACGCTGCGTGAGTACGTGGAGGATCCGGACTGCTTCCGCTGCCCCGCGGACCACAAGCGTCTTTATGAAACCACCGGCACCAGCTACTCGTGGAATCACCTGCTCAACCGGCAGCACCTCTCCGAACTCAGCCTGATGGGTGTCTTCAAGGGCGGAGCGCGCATCCCGGTGATCAGTGACAAGGAGAACTTCCACAAGTACCGCGACGTGGAGGTGAACATCCTCTATGCGGACGGCCATGTGGCCCGGGAAATCCAGTTTGTGGTGGAGGAGTGAAGAGACGGTCCGATGATTTCTGCCACCTCGCTCACCAAGTACTTCACCCGCGGCCGTCCGGCGCTCGCGGATGTGAGTTTCTCTGTGAAAGAGGGTGAAATCTGCGGCCTGCTCGGGCACAACGGCGCGGGCAAAAGCACCGTGCTGGGCATCATGCTCGGCATGGTGAAGCCGGACGCCGGCGAGGTCACGGTGGCCGGATACAGCGTGCAGAAGGAACGCTCGAAGGCGCTGCGCCAGGTCGGCGCGATTTTTGAGGCGCCGTGTTTTTATGAATACATGACGGGCTGGCAGAACCTGAAAACGTTGTGCGCTCTGAGTGGCTGGTGGGATGAGGCCGAGGTGAAGCGCGTGCTGGAGCTCGTGAAGCTCAGCAAGCGCGTGCAGCACAAGGTGCGCACCTACAGCCACGGCATGCGCCAGCGGCTGGCCCTCGCCCAGGCACTGCTGCCGATGCCCAAGGTGCTGCTCTTGGATGAGCC
>JAEYUU010000479.1 GCA_023429545.1 Verrucomicrobiota bacterium | reverse complement strand
TGATGCGCCAGGCGGATGGGCTTGTCTTCGTCGCCGATTCGCAGCTCGATCGCATGGCGGACAACCTGAAGTCCTGGGAGATGTTCCATGCGAACCTTCGCGGCAACGGCCAGGCGCTGGACCGCATCCCACTTGTGCTGCAGTACAACAAACGCGACCTGCCCAATGCCGCCCCGGTGGAATATCTGGACTATCTGCTGAACAACGGACAACGCCGGCACTACAGCTATGAAGCGAATGCCGCGCGTGGCCACAATGTGCTGGCGACGCTCAACGCGATTTCACACGAGGTGCTCACCCGATTCTCCCAGTGCATGACGGAGAACACCTATGAAGGTCAGCGTCCGGGAGAGTCCGTGACCGTGGAACAGGTTTCTAACGGCGGTCCCAGATACGCTGCAAGGCGAAACGCGATGGTCGCGCGCGGATATTGAGCGCTGGCGTTGAGAAATGCCGGGCTCGGCGCGTTGAGTGATGCGGATGAATTCACTCCGCACCTCCTGCCTCTCCCTCGCTGCAATCTTCTGCGCCACCACCTTTGCCGAGCCGCCATCGCCAGCGGCATTTCGGGAAGCGGCTTGTGAAGGCGTTTATCCCCGCCATGTGCAGGGCATCTGCACGAATGGCAAGGACGCCATCTTCTGGTCATGGACAGAGGCTGTGGTGAAGACGGATCTGCGTGGACGCGTCCTCAAGAGTGTGCCCGCCCCCAATCATCAGGGGGACCTGTGCCATCATGATGGGAAGATCTACGTGGCAGTGAACCTGGGGAAATTCAACCAGCCCGCAGGGAAGGCGGACTCGTGGGTGTTTGTGTACGATGCCGGCACGCTTGCTGAACTCGCGCGTCATCCAGTGCAGGAAGCGGTGCACGGCGCAGGGGGCATGGCCTGGAAGGACGGACACTTCTTCATCGTGGGCGGGCTGCCTGCGGACGGTACGGAGAACTATGTGTACGAGTATGATGCGAAATTCGCCTTCATCCGCCGCCACGTGCTGGACAGCGGATACACCCTGATGGGCATACAGACGGTGGAATACGCCAATGGCGCGTGGTGGTTCGGCTGCTACGGAAAGCCCCCCGTGCTGCTGCGCGCGGACGACAATTTCAAGATGACCGGGAAGTGGGAGACCAACGCGGCGGTGGGCGTCGCGGCACTCCAGGATGGCCGGTTCCTAATCGCCGAGAACAAGGTGGACAAGGAGAAGAAGAACACTGCTCGAGTACGCCTTGCCCGGACAGATCCCGAGAAGGGGCTGGTGCTTAAAGTGTCCGGATCTCCAGTGAGCAAGAGGTGAGGCTACCGCTCTGCCGGAGGAGTTTTGCGGACGCACGTCTCGCCCGCGCAACCTACGCGGTGCGCGTCGATCTACGTTTCAAGCACAAACCTACGAACTGAATCACCAGACCACCAGCTACTTGTACCGAACCCGACCTGACGACATTGGAAAAGCTCAGGTCTACCTTCGTGGGCGCGAATCCCATCGAGACCATTTCCTTGTTGCTTTCCTCAATCGAAGCCAGAGTGCTTTGTGTCTTATTCCAAAGGCTCGTCAGGATAAAAGACAAAATTCCAACCGCGCACGCCCAGGCCAGCCACGCGAATGCACGCCGGGATAGCAGTGTCAGCGGCACAATGGCGACTGCTGCGGCGATGAACGCCCACGCTGCATCCCGTTTGAAATCAAAAAGCTGTATGGGTCCCAGTCCCGGGATGTTCAAGAAATCTCCTTTGGATCCCCAAACCACAAAGCAGGCCCCCATCAAGCCGACAACGAAACGGAAAAAGGGTGGGCGGAGGGACATGTCCTTGGGCGGGTGAAACGCTTTCCTGACGGGCTGGGTTTCACCCCTGCGGGCGGTTTTTGCAAGTGATGACAGCGAAGCAGTGCTCATGGGAGTGGCACCCCCGGTCCGGCGCATCTCTGGGCGGTCGAAATGCCCCGGTGGGGGTTCTCGGAGCCGCAGCTTCCATCGCCGAAAGCAACGGCCCCTTGGTGGGTGCATTTGGATTCCCCACGGATTGTGACAGGACTTTCAACTATTTCCGGGGGACAGGGGTCACAGCGCCCTGAGATCGCCGGTATTCCGAGGGCAGGCGGGGCAAGGGCAGGCAAAAAATATCGTGGCCTGGGGCCATCCATCGCGTATGCTTCATCTCTGGGCAGGCTCAGTTCCTGCTTCCTCCCCTTGAGGCTCCAGCCAGCTCCCTACCGACATGAGCGACAATTATCCGACCTCATCCTTTCCCAGCACCACGACTGGCCGGGGACAGCATGACCCTAATTTTGTCACTCGTTGGGACGTGGTGAACCGCGCCAAGGTTGGTGCCGACAGCAAGGATGGCCTGAATGCGCTGGAGGAGATTTGCCGCATCTACCGGCATCCCATTTATGTCGCCCTCCGGTTCAAGCACGGTTACGAGCACCACGATGCGGAGGACATCGCACAGTCATTCATCACCTGGCTCATTCACGGAGGCTACCTGCGCCGCGCAGATCCCGAGAAGGGACGGTTCCGCTCCTTCCTGCTGAGCTATCTGGACAACTACGTCTCCAATCACCGCCGCAAGCAGCAGGCGCAGAAGCGCGGAGGCCGCATCGTGCACGTGGCTGCGGAATTTCCCAGCGAGACAAACCGCACGGCGGTGGAGCCGAAGGATGAAAACACGCCGGACAAAGAATTCGACCGCGCATGGACAGTGGCGACCTTCCGCGAGGCGCTCGATCGTTTGCGCGCGAAGTTCATTGCCGAGAACCGCGGTGAGGAATTCGAGATGCTGCAGGAGTTTCTCCTGCGCAAGCGCGGTGAGGGCGAGAGCTACGGCACCGCTGCTGCCAAGCTGGGTATCACCGAGGTGAACATGCGCCAGCGGGTGTCACGTTTTGGTCGCAAGTTCCGCCAGATGCTTGAAGAAGTGATCAAGCCGATGGTGACAGAGAAAGAGCTGGACGATGAACTCAGCTATCTCTGGCGTTGCTTCGAGAAGTAGAAGCTGCCAGGTCCTGTATCAGTTCCCCGGCCGGAGAATCACCAGCCGGGGCTTGCATGTTTTAATCAGACGTGTTTGCCCAGGATATGACCCGGCTCTCGGAACACCTCCATGGTGCCCCACAGGGCACCCAAGGCGAGCAGCAGCACACCGACGGCATAGGGCAGACCAAGAATGAACGAGCCCAGCACCTTCAGCCAGGCCACATGATCCACCACCATGGAGAGCGACGCGCCGAGCAGGAAGAAAATGCCTGCAATACCCACCAAGTCGAAGGGTTTGCGGGGCGTTTCGTAGCCCGACATCTTCGCCAACCACGGTGCCACGAGGCAAACCAGCCCAAGTACAATGAGGTCCAACATAAGATTCACCTCCCTTCCATCAAATTGCGACAGCTTGCAGGCAGCACAGTTCAACAATTTGGCGGGATTTGACTCCAATCTCCTGCTCCCTGCGTCCAGTGGGGCTGTCAGGACCACTTGCGGGTCAAACTCTTTGAATGCCATCCCCGATCCCGGTATACTCGTATCCTCATTCTTAAATGCCCCTGAAACTGCATTTCTGCCTGATGCTCGCCTTCCTTTCGGTGAGTACGGCGGGAGCATTGGCAAAAGACATCCGGGTGGAGGACCTCCTGAATGTGCAGCGCCAGGTGCAGGCCCAATTTGACCGGGCGCGCCAGGCGGTGGTCACCGTGCAGTGTGGCGGCGGCACCGGCAGTGGGGTTATCGTGAGTCCAACGGGACTCGTCCTCACCGCCGCCCATGTTACGGACGGTGCCAAAAAGAAGGCGAATATTGTGCTGCACGACGGCAGGACGGTGGAGGCCACCAGCCTGGGTGTGGATACCGCCACGGATGCCGGCATGATGCAGCTGCCTGCCCCCGCCAAGGCCTGGCCCTATGCCGCCCTTGCTCGCGATGTGCGGGATCTGAAGGCGGGCCAGTGGTGCTTCGCCATCGGGAATCCCGGCGGCTGGGATGCGGCTCGTGGTCCGGTGCTGCGCATCGGCAGACTGGTAAAGATCGCGGCGAACACCCTGCAGAGCGACTGCATCCTCATGGGTGGAGACAGCGGTGGCGGACTCTTCAACCTCAACGGCGAGGTCATCGGCATTCACAGCAAGATCTGGACGGGCCGGGATCAGAACCTCCATGTGAGCATGGCCCCTTTCCTGCGTTCCTGGGAAGCTATGAAGAAGCGTGAAACCATCACTCTCTGGGAACACGGCAGCGGCGGATGGATTGGTCTGAGCACCCAGGGAACGGACACCGGCCTGACCATACGCGCGGTGGCGGCGGATTCCCCCGCCGTGAAGGCGGGATTGAAGGAGGGGGACATCATCCTCAGCGTGAACAACAAGAAGATGAGCGTGCCCACGGAATTCAGCGAGTCCATCCGCGACCGGCGCTCGGGCGAACTCGTGACTTTGAAGGTGAAGACCGGCGACATGGAGCGGCTCGTGGAGGTGAAGCTGGGGAAGCGGCCCGAGAAGTGATGTGTTGTATCAGGAAGTGATTTAAAGCGATGAATCCCGGCCCTCATGCCTTTCCAGCGCTTCGCGGCAGATGTTGCTGCGTGCTGCTGGGTGCATGGCTCGCATCCCTGGGATCGCTGCCCGCGGCCGATCCGCTGGTGCTCCGATGATGAGCGCACCAATGGCACCAATACCCTGGAGGCCCTCGAGAACATCCGCCAGGGCGCCGTCTCGGGCACGATACGGATTGGCGCCACGGCGGAGGAGTCGGTGCCGGGCGTGGTGATCTCACCGGATGGCTATGTGATCACGGCGGCGAGCGAGGCGGCGCATCGCCGGCCCCTTCGCGCGCATCTCGCGGACGGATCCGCCGTCAACGTGCGCGAAGTGAAGCAGGACGACGCACTGAATCTCCTGCTGCTGAAGATCGAGAAGAACAGCCTGCCTGCGGTGAAGTGGGGCGAGTCCCTCTCCCTGAAGATCGGACAATGGCTTTTCTCCATGACGGGCCAGTCCAAAGAAGTGCGCATGGGCGTGGTGAGCGCCCGGCGCCGCGCCATCCCTGACTCCGGCGCCGTCCTGGGCGTGCGTTTCGGCGTGGATGACGCAGAAGAGGGGGTGGTCATCGAAGAGGTCGCCTCGGAAAGTCCTGCCGCCAAAGCCGGCATCGAGGCGGAGGACGTGGTCATGACCGTGAACGGCGAGAAGGTCTTCCGCAATGAGAACATGGCCCGCATCATCTCCTCCCATCGCCCCGGTGACCTGGTGAAGATTGGCTACGCTCGCAAAGGCATTAAGTCGGACTGCGAGGTCAGGCTTGCCAGCAAGAAGCACGTGCTCATGAACTGGCTCGGCGAGGACTTCGCCAACCATGGTGTCTCCCTGCGCACCGACAATTTCCCCGAAGTCATCCAGCATGACCAGCCGCTGGCTCCCGAGGACATCGGGGGCGCGGTGTTTGATCTGGAGGGCCGCGCCGTGGCGCTGAACATCGCCCGCGTGGATCGCGTGACAAACTACGCCCTGCCCGTCGAGTCCTTCCTGCCCATGGTGACCAAATGGATGGAGGGGGACCGGAAAAAGAACGCGCCCAAGACCACGGCGGCCACCGTGAAATAGCGTCCTGTTGACGCCGGCGTCCCGACCGTTCAATCTGCACGCATGCGTTATCGTCCGCTTCCCTCCACGTTGTTTGCCGATGCCCGCAAACATCTGCGCAAAAAGCTCAAGCCCGGCGCGGTGGTCATCCTTCACGCGAACGACGTCTATCCCACCAGCGCGGATGGCACGATGCCCTTCGTGCAGAACAGTGACCTCTTCTACCTGACGGGCGTGGACCAGGAGGAGACGGTGCTCATTCTCTTCCCCGACGCGCCTGATGAAAAGCAAAGGGAGATGCTCTTCGTGCGCGAGACGAATGAGCACATCGCCATCTGGGAGGGCGAGAAGCTTACCAAACAGCAGGCGGCAGAGCGCACTGGCATTCCCCAGCGCTCCATCCACTGGCTGGACAGGTTCCACGATATCTTCCGCAATGTGATGTGCCAGGCGGAGCATGTGTATCTCAACAGCAACGAGCACCTGCGCGCCGCGGTGGATGTGGAGACGCGCGAGGTGCGTTTCACCCGGCGCTGCCAGCGCGAGTTCCCCCTGCACCACTATCATCGTCTCGCGCCCATCCTCCATGAGTTGCGTGTCATCAAGACGCCGGACGAGGTGAAGGTGATCAAGGAGGCCATCGACCTCACGGGCTCGGCGTTCCGTCGGCTGCTGCACTTCGTGAAACCGGGTGTGATGGAGTATGAAGTGGAGGCGGAGCTCATCCATGAGGTCATCCGGCGCGGTGGG
>JAEYUU010000467.1 GCA_023429545.1 Verrucomicrobiota bacterium | reverse complement strand
ATGTTGTCCTTCAGATCCATGAAGCCGGTGGACTGGAGGTCCCAATAGTCCCGCTGGCCACGCACGGCATAAAGCACGGTGGCGAGGTCAGCCACATGACGGTTTTTTGCCGTGCCACCGAAGTAGTGCTCGTAGGAGCGACGCACGGGATTGTTCGCAGGAGTCTTTGCGAGGCTGCTGCCAATCTGCAGACCGCTGGGCACGGAACAGACTTCGCGCCCTGCAAAGACAATGGGTGTGGGCCATTCACGGATGACCTTCAAGACAGACCCGGGCTCGCGGGTGAAGTTCACATTGCCCAGCTTGAGGTCATCCTTCGCGGGCGAGCCGATGAAATTGCCGCCCATGCAGACATGGAGTTTCACCTTCAGCTTCACGAGATCAGTTCCAGAAAGATGACTGCCTTCTGCGGGAAGTTCCAAAAGATTCCTCAGGTTAGTGAGATATCCCACCGTGACGATGGTTACGGACTGGTCGGGCTGATTCTCCAGGATGTCGCGATATATCCGCACGGCATCGGGTGCATTGCCGGTGGACTTGAGCGATTGGGGAAACTCCTTCGCAATCTGATCGACATACTTGGAGGGATGACTCGTGCCATGCTTCTTCGGCGCACCGATGGGGAGATGCGGTCGGCCGTAGTACGCATTGATCGCGGCCACCGTGGGCGCCGCGCCGGGGTGGGTGACACTCACCACCGTGCCGAGGAGCTCGCACTCACCACGATCCGCGAGCGCGTGCAGCACGGCCATGGCCCCTGCGTCATCGCAGTCCGTGTCCATGTCTGTGTCGAATATGATTCTTGGGACCGGCGGAGGTGCCTGGGCCTGGCCTTGTGCGGAGGCGCAGGAAGTGAAGGCGGCCGCCAGCAGAGAAAGACCGGAGAATAAGAACAGGGAAAGCGAAAGAGCCCTCATGAGTGAGGGCGAGGATACGGAGAAAGCATGTGTGTCTTCAATGAATGAATGCTCCTGCAAGAGTGGAGACTACAGAAACTTCAGGATCACCATGTCCTCATTTGGCCACATTCTGCTCCGTGAGAAGCTCGGACGGTGTCAGAAACCGGCAGCCCTGATCGCGCAGGTACAGCACGGATTTTTTGAAGTTCTCAAACCGCGCGTCATCCCATTGGTTGGGATGGCCCTGGATCACGATGTAGGGCAGTGTGTCCTTCTTCTGCTCATAGGTCTTCTGCACGTTTTCCGGATTCGGTACGAAGAGCGGTTTCTCCAGTTCCATGAGACGCTTCACGACGAACTTGCTGGTAGGCACGTCCTTGGGCGGGCCGTAGTAGAACACCATCTTGATTTCGGGAATGCCCTCCAGTGCCTTGTAGGTGATGCCGTCAATGGCGGTGCTGTGTGGACCAAAGGCCATCATCTCGATCCCGGTCTTCTGCTTCACGAGGTCCAGCGACTTGCGGAACATGGCGGC
Organism: Verrucomicrobiota bacterium; assembly: GCA_023429545.1. GTDB lineage: Bacteria > Verrucomicrobiota > Verrucomicrobiia > Verrucomicrobiales > Verrucomicrobiaceae > Roseimicrobium. The sequence goes on along the minus strand of JAEYUU010000467.1, from coordinate 2,883 downwards.
CTGAGCCTCCACACTGCCGCCCATGTATTCCGCGGTACGGCCATTCACCTGCATCTCCGCAGGAAGGAGACGGGCGTAGTAGCCGTGGTGCCAGATCTCAATGAAGCCGTTGGTAACACGCTGCTTGATCCAGTCGATATATGCTGGGCAGTCGCCTTCGAGTGAGTCGCAGAGCAGGCCGTAGGAGGCTTTGATCTTTTCACCCTCAAGGAAGTCGGTGGTGCGCTGCCAGCGGGGCGAGACTGTGGCGGTCGACGGCTTGCCACCACGCACGAGGTCATCAAGCTTGAGTACCACGGCCAAAGGCCTGGCTGCCGGAGCCGTGGTCGGGGGCGTCTGCGCGGAGGCAGGTGCAAGCGCCAGCAATGCGTTGACGGCGGTAGCAAGGAGGAATGAAGGCTTCATGCGGGAGGATGACCAGCGGCTGGTGTGAAATTTTGATGTTGATCTCAGCCGCTTGTGATTTCGAGACGTTTCTAAGGCTGGCCGCCGCTTTCAGTGCTGCCAGCTCGAGCAGGAGGTGCATTTCAGGCTTTGGGCCTGGCTGCTGCAGTGGGCGGAAGGGGGCCGCTGGACTTCATGTTGGAGAGGATTCTCGCCTTGTTCTTCGCCCAATCGGGGTTCGGCATTGCTTCCCACACCTTGAAATTGCGTGCGGAACTCTCCACACCGGCGACGAACATCACGCTGCACTTGTCCGAGGAGATGAGAGGATGCCGCCCCGTCATGGTGATGTCATCCACGGTGACTGCCATTTCCTCGCCCAGAATCTCAAAGACGACCGTGTGCCATTGGTCGAGCGCCATGGACTTCGCCGTCTGGCCGAGAGGTACTGGCTTGTCCGGGCCACCGTGGTCATTGTCATCCTTGCGGATGCTGAAGCCCTTTTCGTCAATGCTCACGCTGCAGATGTAGTCCTTCGTATCCGTGGTGCGCACCTGCACATGACGTTTGGGACGTCCTTCCATCGGCACATCGTGCATGCGCACTTCGCATTGAATGACGACGTCCTTGAAGTTGAAACCGTAAGAGGCGGTGGCTGGATGATTTACCGCCGGGTTTTCCTTCCCCCGGAAGGCGCCATCCACCACGTCCCAGTGCCCGCCACGCGCGGCGGAATTGTAGCGCCACGCCTTGAATCCACTGGCGAAGCCGTTGGACTTTCCGTCGAAGGGAGGCAACGGCTTCTCAAAGTCCTGCTGCACGAGGAGTTTTCCCCGGGTGGTCATCAGGGTGGGAGGGAGATCGTCCGCCTTTGCCACGGTGGCGGCGAGGGCAGCGCAGAGGAAGGGGACGAGAAGGCGTGACGGGTGCATGGGGTCCCAGTTTCAATCACGAAACTCGAATGTCGAATGGCGAACGGTGATGCCCGGCGTGGGTTTGGGGGAGTTCCTTCGCGAGATTGTCCGTTTCCTGAAGGTTGAAGCGCACACTGACAACGGAGTTCTGCTCCGGACCTTCACGGTACTTGATGTAGGTGGTGGCGACCTGCCCGCACGTCCCGGCAGGCGTAGGCAGCAAGGAGGGTGGCAAGGTGGGAAAAGCGTCGTTTCATGGCGGTGGGGAGGGCGAAAAGACAGAGTACGTGCGATGGCGCGGAAAGGCAGGTGGCGAAAGACGAAGGGATGCCTGTCAATCTCTCAGGGAATGCGCCCGGGCATCGCTTGGTCTATCTCGCTGGCTGCGGGTCTCCTGTCAGCCACCCCAGAGGGAAGCGAGCCACCGTCAGCCGTTTGTCGCGCTCGTAAAAGCAGAGGATGGTGCCATCCGGCAATACGGCCAGGTCGGAGTAGGCGCTGGGACCCTCCTCGAGCGTGCGATTCACCGGCCAGGTCTTGCCGTCATCGCGGCTGAGCTTGATGGACAAATTCCGTCTCTTCCCGCGACCGCCTGGAATGGGCTGCCCTGCGGCGTCCAGCTCAAGCGAATGTGGGTTGCTGAAGAGGAGGGTGCCGGGTTGCTGCGGCAGCGCCAGCAGACCAGCCATGCAGATGGGTTCCCACAAGGCGGCGTCGAAGGCTGGAGTGCTCCATCCAGTGGCACCGTCTGTGCTGGTAGTGATGAGCCGGCGGCTGGCCTTGGACACGCTGCGGGTATTCAGCATGACACGACCATCGGATAGTTCCGCGACAGATGTCTCGTTGGGATTCTTCAGCTCCCCTTCGTTTGGTACAGCGATGTCACCGGCCTTCCAGGTGATGCCGCCGTCGTCACTGTAGATGGTACCTGCCATGGAGGGCGAGTGGTCCCCGGGGTTCTTTCCGTAGGCGAGCCACACAGGCACCACGAGCCGGCCGCTCTTGATTTGGATGCCGTGACCAGGCCCGGTGGCGAGTACATTCCACGGGCACTTGGGGCTGAAAGCATCGAACGCCGCGGTGATTTCCACCGGCTTGGAGAAGGTGACCCCGTCATCCGTGCTGCGCATGTAGAAGCAGCGGGCATAGTTGATGCAGTACAGGAAATGCACGGTTCTGCCATCCCGGTCGACGATGGCCACGGGGTTGTTCACCGTCTGCTCGCGCGCGCCTTCGGGATCCTGCTTGTGAGGATTTCCTTCGATGCGCTCTCCCATGTGTGCGATGTGCTGTGGAGCGGCCCAACTCTTGCCGCCATCCGTGCTGCGGCGAAGTTGCACCTCAATCTCGCCCCAGTCGGCGCCGCTTTTGCGGCGTGCCTCACAGTAGGCGAGTACGGTGCCTTTGGTGGTGACGACGATACCGGGGATGCGATAGAGCGCCGAGCCACCTTCACCACCGGTGAAGAGGTCGGTCTTTTCAACAATCGGTAGCGCAGCAAACGATTGCAGCGGCAGCAGGCAGGCGAGAAGGAGACAGCGCATGAGAGGAAGGGTGTTTGGAGAATCAAGGGATAGATTACTTC
>JAEYUU010000340.1 GCA_023429545.1 Verrucomicrobiota bacterium | reverse complement strand
GGTGTATTATATCCTGTGTTCGGCTGGCTGCTGAGTCCCATGATTGCGGGAGCGGCGATGAGCCTGAGCTCCGTGTCCGTGATTGGGAATGCCCTGCGGCTCGCGAAGGTGAAGCTGGATGGGCGGTGATCCGGTAGGAGGTGCGACTGTGAGCGCTTCCCTGCCGTCCTTTTTTTGGAAGCCTCGTCATGGGAGTCTGTCCATCCGAGTCCAGCTGAATCAACATAAGATTGCCAGAAAGAGCAGCAAGAGGCAAGCGGGCGGCACTTCCGTCCACGGTACAAGTGATTGCCCTGATGTTTTTTCTCGGAGTATTTGAAGGACAAGGCATAACTTTCTCCACTCTTTTCCGAATCGCACGTATAGCCACTGCTGCTTCGGCACTCGCGAACGCCTGCTGCGCGCAGTTGTTCCTGCCCTTCTGCTTCCTCATCCCCACCTATTGCCACCATGCCTGTCATCGACACCGAAAACCCGACCGTCACCCAGACCATGGTCTTCCCCGAGATGCTCCAGGCCTACGAGGCCCATCTGAAGAAGGAGTACTCCTCAGAAAACATGGCGTTTCTGCGCGCCCTGCATGACCTCCAGGGGATGGCCTCCGACCCCAGTGTCAGCGATGCTGCGCTGAAGCAGCGCGCTGCCGGCATCTATGACCACTATGTGAAGACGGACTCTGCACGCACGGTCAATCTCCCGTCGGCGAGCGTCAACCACATGCATGCCCACATGGAAAACCTGGCCACGCTGAACCGCCAGCAGACGCTGGATATGTTCCAGGAAACCCAGCATGACGTCACCGCCCTGATTTCGCGGGATTCCTTCAGGCGGTTCGTGGCGTCGCCAGAATTCAAGGCGGCTGCTGAAAAGGTGGACAGCAATCTCGCCGTCGAGACCCAAATCGAAAACTTGCGTGACCAGGCCGAGCAGGCCCGGCTCAACCCCACGGTGGGCGACCGCATGAAGTCCTCCGTGGGAGGCAAGACCAAAGCGGAGACACTCACCGAACAGGCGGATGCGCTCCAGGTCGGGTTGATAAAAGCCGTGAACTCGCGCCGCTGGATGTGCCGGTGGTCACTACCCAGAACGTCATCAACGACGCGACCGTGGCGGCGGGGAAGCAGCGCGCCTTTGAAGCCCGTCAGGAGCAGGCCCGCCAGGAGGAAGCCCGCCGGAAGGAAATGGAAATCCCGCCGCCGCCGCCAGAGCTGGACAATGACATCCCACCGCCACCTCCGGAGCTGGATCAGGAGCAGGAGATGGCACCTCCGTCTCAAGAGCTGGACCAGGATATTCCGCCACCACCCGAGCTGGAGGAGGAGGTCGGACTGGATGCGCCTCAAGTGGGTGAGAGAGTGCAACAACCAGAGTTGGTGGGACCTGAAATGGAAGTCGCGGAGATGAGCATGGAAGAGCTTGGCGAAATCGAGCTCGGCGAAGGCCGTTCACGCGGCCAGCAGGTGGACGGAATCGAACTCGGGCAGACGCGAGGCCGCAGCAAGGGGATGGACGAAACCGAGGTGGGCGTGGGCCAGACCCGGGGACGCAGCCGCGGCATACCGGAGGCCCCTGAGCCGCCCAAGCCATCCGTGCGTGATACCCTGGGCCGTCGTGATGACCAACCCAAGCAAGGACAGGGTGGTCCCAAGGTGCGCTGACGCATCTCTTTGCGTCTTTTGTCCCCCAAAGCGCATGTGCGTCAGGATAAGGAGGCCATATGGACCAGATCAGATCGAAGATACGTCTCGTGAGATCGCCCGTGTGGGATGCCGCCACCGTTCCTGCGATGAACTACCTTGCGCGCAGCAGGATTCATCCGAGTCTGCAAGCTCTGCTAGAGTCACGAGACGATTCAAGAGGCCAATCCACCCTTAACCTGGCGCACATGCACTTCGCGGGACGGCGATTCCTTACGCTCGCAAGTCTCCATGACGCAGTCCATCTTCCATCAACCTAACATAGACCTCGTGCGACCAATTCCGATCCCCGGCAAAATGGGAACAGTCTGATGGGCGAAACTAAACTGCAATGGACTTACCACTGCCGCTGGCCGGGCTCATTTTACACTCCACTCACAGATATAGCCCTGCACTGGACTCTCCTTTTGAAAGTTCCAATCCTTTGGCGCGTCATTCCAGTCCCCACGCCAGGTGCTAAGGTAGTTCTCCGCACCACCTTGGTTATCCGGCTGACCTGCAGCCCACGAGGTAAAGGTCATTTTCGTGCCGTCTACCCATACCCATTCGCCTTCTGTCTTCTCGTCGGTCGCACCGATCCATACCGAGGCCTTTGTAAGGTTTTTGACGAACTTCCAAGTTGCCTCATCGTGAATGACGACCAACTGGCCTCCCAGCGCGTCGCATTTTGCCTTTGCACGCGGCCAATCCACTTTCTCAAGCATAACAGCATACCACTTTCCATTGTGGAATACAGCTCCGCGCGGTGCCGCCAAGGGCGGCCGGGGAGATTGCGCAAAAGCCTGAATCGCGCAGGCGAGTGCAACGACCAGGCAAATTGTGAGCGAAGGTAATTTCATGGCGAAAAATGTGGAGGCTCCGATTATTCGACTCGGAACGCTTCGATGCAACACTCAAATTGAGAGTGTCAGGACGACGCTGAGTGAATGCGCGGCGTCTCGAAACCTCGGGCTGAATTGACCTTCTCCGTCTTGCTGAACATGCCCCACGGTCCGCTCACCCTCGCACCGCCTGCCGGCTCTTCCCCCTTGACC
>JAEYUU010000236.1 GCA_023429545.1 Verrucomicrobiota bacterium | reverse complement strand
GTTCAGGTGAGTGATGATCCGAAGTTCGTGAAGGAGGTGCAGACGATCTTCAACAACGATCACGACAACTCCGCGAAGCTGGGGAAGGGACCGGACCCGGCCTACGTGGAAACGAACCGTGGCAGGCTCATCGATGGTTGTGGGGCGAAGGGACGCTACCTCCGCTTCTACAGCCATGGCAGCACCGCCAACGAGATGAACCACTACGTCGAGGCGATGGTATATGGCACTCCCGTGAAGTCATCCTCCACGCCTGCGCCCTCTCCGGATGCCGTGCCGACTCCGCAGGCTCCCACCGGTGGGGCCGCTCATGGCAGCAGCAGTGACAAGCGGAACCAGCTCCTTGACGCCTCGATCTACGGCACGCTTGCATCATGAATACTTCCCGGCACTTCAGCAACGGTTCCTTCAGTGGAGCGAGTCATCCTTTGCTGGTTCTCCTTGTGCTGGCGGTTGCCGCTGGCATCCTTTCCGCCCAGCAGCCCATCATGGTCCCCACGTCGCCGCAGATGCGCCGGGACAAGGCGGGCAATGACTGGTACGTCGAGCAGAACGGCCAGCTCTCCCGCAACAGCAGCGGGAACTCCATCCTCAGCGGTGCGATGATGCTCATGATCGGCAACGATCAATTCTACTGCAACCAGCCCATGGGCACACCGGATGGGAAGGACCTCATGCTCCAGGGCAACCAGCCCATGATGGGCGTGCTCCAGATCACGCGGCACATCCGGTTCCTGGAAAAGGAGGGCGGCCTGCGTTATCTGGAGGTGCTCACCAATCCCACCGGGCGTGATATCACGGTGAATGTGGAACTCCGGCAGAACTTCAGCAGACAGGTGAAATCCATCGTCACGGATCAGGCGCGCGAGAGCACCGGCGCTCTGGAGAAGAATGAAAGCGGGGTCGCGGTTGTGCCCGGTTCCGCGGGGACGAACGCGTGGCTCTTCACCTACTGCTCCCCGCAGAGCGTGGTGAAGCCGCGCATCTCCTCACAGAATCAGCGCTACCAGATGTCCGCCTTCTTCGGTGTCACCGTGCCGGCGGGGAAGTCCACCTGCATCATGCACACCGTCACGCAGACCCGGCTCACCGTGCGGCCGGACAGTTCGGATCTGGAGAAGGCATTCAAGCCCTTCGCGCTGGTGCGTCATTTGCGGGATCTGCCCAAAGGAACGGCCCAGCTTCTGGTGAACCTGCGCGGTGGTGGTGGCGGCGCGCTGGATCTGGCGTCGTGGTTTCCTGAGGAGGTGCTGGGTATCAAACGCGAGGCTGTCGATGTTCTGGCGATGGGGGAGGGCACGCGCCTTCGTGGCCGTGCGACTTGTGCGCGGTTGGTGCTGCATCACCGGCAGGGCAAGGCCGAGATCCCGTGGGCGCAGGTGACGGCCATCGCCGGAGGGAGGCATGAGGGCGGTCAACGCGTCCACTTGGTGGATGGTCAAATGTTGCGGGGTACGCTTGAAGCGGAGGAATTGAAGTTTGTGCTCGGCAGCGGACTGCAAATGGAGCTGAAGCTCGCGGCGGTGGATCGTCTTGTGCTCGCCCAGCAGGGACCGCCGGGGCAATGGCCTGCGGGGGTGGCAGCATTGCTTGAAACGTGGAATGGCGAACGCTGGGCCCTGCGTGATGCGGGCGGCGCGGCCTTGAAGCTCTCCAGCGCCTGGGGCCAGCGCGAGGTGAAGCTCGCGGATCTCGTCGGCATCGCATCGCCAGCGGAGGAGGGGTCCACTCCTTTGGCGGCCTTCCGCGATGGATCCCGCCTGCGTGTGTGGATGGGCTCGCAGGACAATGTGGAGTTCACCTCCGCGCTTCTGGGAAAACAGATGGTGCCCGGCGTGCAGATTCGTGCGCTCGCGGTGGCCGGGACCGGCGCGCCGGATGCATCAACAGACATGCCTGAGGAAGACACGGGGCCGATGGTACCGTTTGCCGACCTTCCCGCGGATCAAAGGCTCGTGGCTCCCGTGGCGGACGCGGTGCTGCACGCGGTGACCGCCGGCGGTGAAGTGCCGATTGATCCGGCCGGCATCAAGGACATGCGTAATGTGACGGAAGACATCGCCCATACAGGAACGGATGATTCGCCGTGGTTCCAGATTGAACTGTGGGGTGGGGGTTCCGTGCTTGGCCAGCTTCGCGAAAGCTCCGTGCGTTTCCGTGTGCCCGCTGGTGAATGGACGGTGCCCACGCAGGAGATCCTGCGCATCTCCAATCCCGTGCCGAAGATTGCCGAAGCCACCCTCACCCGCGTGGGTCAGCTCATTCGTGATCTGGGTAATGATGACTGGAAGATCCGCGAGAAGGCCACTGGTGAACTGCGCCTGCTTGGTGAACTGGCGAAACCTTCCCTTCAGGAAGCCCTCAAGCTATCCGAAGACGCCGAGGTGAAGCGGCGCCTCGAGACGGTGCTTGGTGAGATGGAGTGAGAAGGTGCGACGGTGCGACGGTGCGACGGTGCGACGGTGCGACGGTGCGACGGTGCGACGGTGCGACGGTGCGACGGTGCTGCTTTGGTGTGATGGGGGATGGTGAATCATGAGTGTGGGATGAAAACGGCGACTGAGCTCGCTGCTCCTTGCGAGGTTCACCGTTCTACCGTCCCAGCGGACTACTCCGTCACATTGTCCTTCACCACGCTTGCCTTGGCGTCCTCCAGTGCGAACCACGTGCTGCCCTTTGGCAATTTGCGGCCGCAGTCCGTGGCCACATTGCTGCTCACCACCAGACCGCGGCAGGGGGCGCTGCTCCAGACGGCGGCGGTGGAGAGTCCGGCGAAGGTGTTTCCCGTGATGCTGCAGAACTCCGCACCCTCCAGCAGGATGCCCGTGCCTTCGTCGATGCTCATGGGCGTTTTCCCCTCGGCGGGGCGCTTGTCCTTGCCATCACCGATGTAGGTGTTGCAGAAGTTGTTTGCTGAGATCGTGTTCCGTCCCGAGTCCTTGCTCACACGCACGGAGAACTTGTGCGCGATGGTGAAGGTGTTCGCGCTGATGGCGCAGCCGTGTGCATCCCGCAGGTCGATGCCGCCCTCCAGGTGGTGCGCGATGACATTCGCGCTCAGGGTGATGCCATAGCAGTCGCGGTCCAGGATCAAGGCGATGCCGTTGCATTCCTCAATCATGTTGCCGCTGACCACGGAGCCGTACGTATTCTCGATGATTATCCCGTGGCGCAGGTGGTCATCGATGTTGTTGCCGTTCATGCAAAGGTTGAAGGAATCCACACAGCGCAGGGCATCTTGATTTTCTTCGAATTGGTTCGCATTCACCACGATGTCATGGCAGTCGAAGATGTTGATGCCATTGGCCTTGTTGTACGTGAAGATGCAGTCCGCCACGCGCGCATCCTCGAAGCATTGCAGCAGGTTCAGTCCGTTTCCACCATGGTGGTCCACGGACATGCCTTCCAGGTAAATTTCCTGCACCCTCTCCGCGAGGATGCCGTCGCCACTCTTCTCCTGGCCCATGATGCGGAAGTCCGCGAGCTGCACGCGCCACAGGGTGGCCTTCTTGTCCGTGTCCAGATTTGCCGGACGGATGATCAATGCGGGCTCACCCATTTCATTCTTGTTGATGATGCAGGTCGAGGCTCCCGCTCCCACGATGCGTGTCTCCGAGGTCTTCACGCGCAACGGTTGGGTGATTTCGAAATTGCCCGGCGGCAGCAGCACTACGCCACCACCTTCCGGCACCGCATCGAAGGCCTCCTGCAGGCTGGCATGTTTTGCCGCGTTGATCACCACGGCGCCTGCCGCGGGAGGCAGCACTCCAGCCGAGGGTGGCGGGGTCACCGCTGGAGTCTGGGAGACGCCCGTGCTGGGAAGCATGGCAATCGCCGCGCCAACGGCTGCGGCACAGAGGAAAGTCGGAAGAACAGCGTGCATGAGATCCGAACGTCCCCGCGGCGGAGCCTGTTGCACGTGCTCCCTGATGAGAAGTCACCTGAACCTGTGGAATAGTGACACGGGGTGGGGCGGGTGGATTCCGTTGCAGGTTCAACAAATCTGCAGCCTGGCGGGGCCGTCACGAATCCTGACGCACCGGATCTACCTGCCCTTCTTCTCCACTCTCTTGTCCCGATTCCCGGCGCTCGCATTGGCATGCGCTGTCGACTTCGCATCCGAGTCCTTGATGCTCTTGAAGACCTTCTGAGCGTACGCGGAGCGCTGCTCCTCGGTCATGTCCGGCTTCTGCTCGAAGCGGCTGCGCACGATTTCCTTGAACTTGTCCCGTGCCTTGTCGGAGAGCGACGCATACATCTCGCGTCCGTTTTCACCAAGGTAAGAGGACGTGCGGATTTTTCCACTCGAGGTCAAGTGGCTGTCGCGCGACATGGAAGGTCCCGAAGGCAGGTCCGTGCGTGCCACGTTCACCGTGGGAATGCCCTTCTTCGCTGAGCCTGGGGTCAGTTGTTCGTCACCGTAACCCAGGCTGATTTCCTCCGGCCCGATCATCATGGTCACATGAGTGCCACGTAGATTCGTGCTGGGGGAAACGTCCTTCAGGGTCCAGCCATGGGTATTGGGCTCATCAGAGACGACGAAGCTCTGCTTGGTCTCCCGATTGTACACCGTGGCCACCGGCTTCCCGTCGACATAAGCCACTCCGGTGAGTTGGAGGGAGTCTTCCAGGTTCAGGTTCCGGGTGAAGGGGGAGTGCATCAGCAGCTCCGCCGTGTCCTGCTCGTTGATGGGCTGGGGCAGGTCGTTGTCCACCGGCATGGGTGAAGTCTGCGCCATGGCGGTGGCAGAGCAGGCGGCGGCTACGGCGGTGATGATGAGAGAACGGAAAGCGGCGTGCATCTTCAGGAGAAGTCTGACTGCCGGCTGAAACGATCACGATCGCGCCATCTATCACGAATGGTCTGAGCACGAGGCGACCGACTCTGGATGCAACTCGCCATGTTCCAAGGAATCAATGCATTGCCGCCTCAGCGGTTGGAGGGGTGGCCGTGGTACACCGGGGGGGCGCACGTGATGCACCAGGGG
>JAEYUU010000233.1 GCA_023429545.1 Verrucomicrobiota bacterium | reverse complement strand
GGACAACTTCATTGAAGAAACCAAGGGGGCGGGGGTGATATCTGACGTGACGCTGTCTCTGGTGTCTGTGTCCCAGAGGAGGCTATTTCTTGAGGATCAGTGCCAGCAGATCTTCGGATGTCTTGCGAATGGTGGTCACCTGCTCCTGCGTGATGTTGCCATCAGTGGACTCCATCGCCTTGCGAATGGTGACCAGACCCTTCGAGATGGCAGCCACGGTGGCGTTGCTCTTCGCGTCGGAGGACATGCCTGTGATGGATTTGGAGAAATGCTCCACCAGCATGGGCTGGTTCAGCAACTCGGCGCGATCCGCATTGTAGGCCTTGGCCACCACGGCGGTGGCACTGGCGGTGCCGCGCAGCCAGCCGCCGAGGCTCACGCACTGCGCGTGGTCGATGTCACGAGTGCGTTCCATTTCAAAGCGCACCGTCGCCTGCGTCTGGTCGAATTCTTTTCGCACGGCCTTCCAGTCATTCTTCTCCACCGCGTCCAGAATGCTCTGGGCGTGGGGGCGCACCGCCTTGGTCAGGCCCAGGCTCTGGGCGAGATTCAGCACCTCGCGGCCGATATCCTCCACTGCCTTTTTGTCCTGCGCCTGCACGGCCACGAAACCTTCGGCGACCACGGTGCCGAAAATGAGTGAGAGTTCATACCGGTTCGTCGTGTTCGGAGACTTCACGCCCCGGAGTTCGGCCTTCCAATTGGGCTCGCCGAGCTTGTCCAGCACGGAAAAGATTTCGCTCGGCACCGGCACCACTACCTCATCCACCACAAATCCGGGGAACGATGCGGCGTCATATTTCTGGGCCTCGCCTTGGGCGGAGACTGCGGAGAGGGCCAGGGCGCAGACTACGCCGCCGAGTTGCGGCATCCATCGGGGGAGAAAAGTATGATTCATGGGAGGCACTCGCGGGCAGGAACTTTCCTGCTCCTTGGTTCTGGTTGTGCAAACCAAGCGCACTTTGATTGGTGGCGCAACCGATTTGGCGGTAAGGGGTTGCCTCACAGACCGTGAAAACCATTGCAGTAGAGCCCGGTATGGGCCACTGCTCGTCATTCGTTCATTGCCATGCATGTGCATCTCGTCCAGTTCGATCTCGCCTGGGAGGACAAACCTGCCAACTACGGCAAAGTGCTCTCCCTGCTGGATTTGAATCGTCCCGAACCGGGCTCGCTGGTTGTGCTTCCTGAGATGTTTGCCACAGGATTCAGCCTGAATCTTGCCGTCACGGCGCAGAGTCCCGCACGTGAGGATGAGACTTTTCTGGCCGGGCTTGCCCGCGATCATTCCTGCTATGTGATGGGGGGCGTGGTTTCCCCGGTGGAGGGTAAGCTTGCGAGGAATGAGTCCGTCACCTTCGGGCCGGATGGCTCTTTGCTGGCGAGATACGTAAAGATTCAGCCCTTTGCGCTCGGCGGGGAGTCCCAGTGTCACTCGCCGGGCTCGGAAATTGTCACCTTCCCTTGGGCAGGGTTCACCGTCGCCCCGCTCGTGTGTTATGATCTCCGCTTCCCGGAGCATTTCCGAACGGCGGTGAAAAAAGGGGCCAATCTCATGGTCGTCATCGCAAGCTGGCCGGTGAAGCGATATCACCACTGGCTCACGTTGCTTCAGGCCCGCGCCATTGAGAATCTCGCGTACGTCATCGGCGTGAACCGCACCGGCAGTGATCCCAGCCTGAAATATAACGGACGCAGCGTCGTCGTGAGCCCGCACGGTCACATCATTGCCGATGCCGGGGAAGGGGAGGGCGTGGTGACGGCGCGGCTGGATCTCGCTGATGTCACCGCCTGGCGTGAGCAATTCCCCGCGCTGCGAGATATGAGATGAAGAGCCAGGGACTGGCGTTCTTCAAACTCATTCGAATAGGAGTTCCCCATCGCGCCTGCTATTCCGTTCTTCAAACAGCCGCAGCTTGTCCGGATTCCGATGCGCAAAGATCGCCACGATCTTCCCCTCCTGAACGTCGAGGGACAGCGCGGTGACCGGGTAACCTTTCACATAAAGCACCACACCAGGCGCTCCGTTGAATGTCGTCAGGCGCGTCTCGAATCCATCCGCGCGCGCTTCTCCGAGTCGGACGACATTGATGAAGAACTTCGCAATCACCTCGCGATCTCTCAGCACCTTCGGCACTGCGCTGGCCTTGCCACCACCATCCGAGTGCAGAGACGCATTATCACCCAGCAGATTCAGCAACGGTTCCAGCTCGCCTGCGCGGCAGGCATCGAGGAATCGTTTCAGCAGTTCCTCATGCTCCTGATGCGTCGCGGTGAAACGCGGTTTCTCGGCGCGCACCCGCAGACGAGCGCGCGACACCAGCTTGCGACAGTTCGCAGCAGGCTTGCCAAGGATATCAGAGATCTCCTCAAACGTGTGGCCGAACACCTCGTGCAGCAGGAAGCCGGCGCGCTCCACGGGGGAGAGCTTCTCCAGCACCAGCAGCAGCGCGATGGACACACTCTCATCCACTTCCGCGCCGGGAATTTCGGATTTATCCGCTTGGACGTCCACCAGCGGCTCGGGCAGCCAGGTGCCATAGTACTGCTCGCGCTGCACTCGGGCGGATTTCAAGCGATCCAGGCAAAGACGGCTCACCACCGTGAGCAGCCAGCTCCGCGGTGACTTTACCTCCTCCGTGTCCGCACCGTTCCAGCGCAGCCACGCCTCCTGCACCATGTCCTCCGCATCACCCACGGATCCCAGCATGCGGTACGCGACGCCTGTCATCAGGTTGCGATGTTCTTCGAACGCCTCGGCATGGGGATCCGCGAGTTTCATGGCATTGCGGGAGGAAGGTTGGGGA
>JAEYUU010000197.1 GCA_023429545.1 Verrucomicrobiota bacterium | reverse complement strand
GGCATATAAAAGGCCAAAAAACTCCTGGGAGTATAGAAGACCGCTGCGCGAATTGTACGGCAGCAGGGGATTGCCGAGGATGAAGTCGTACTTGTCTGCGGAATCAAGTAGGAGCAGACGACCATCTTGAAACGCGAACCGGAAGCGAGGGTCGCGAAGCATAAGGCCGATAGGTGGCTCGTTGGCATGGGCAGCATCGAAACGTTGCATCATGGGAGCCACGGAGCGCAAGATCTCGCAGACCACGATGTCCGTCGCCGCGGGGTGCGCACCGGTGCAGAAGACCGCACTGCCGGCACCGATGCCGATGCACAGGACTTTCTGCGGAGCCTCATGCACCAGAACGGTGGGGAAATGTGTTTCCTCGGGTAAAGGAGTATGCCCCTGAATCTGACCGTTGGCGTACATGGTAAACGACGTCTCGGTAGAGCGACGGCCCATGGCGGCCACACCGCTTGGATCCTCAGCAACTACAAAGTCATCGTCGTTCTCGAGGAGATGCATTGCCCGCCACCACGTGACTCTGTCGGGGATACCAATGGCACAGACCACCAGCGCCAGCATCACAGCGTTCACCGGTTGGGTGAGCCAGCGCTTTATGGGCAACTTCCACAGTGCTGCCACCGCGAACCCGATGCCGACGAGGCACAGGAGACTCAATGTTCCCTCCGTTCCCACCCAGGCAAAGAGACCGAAGCCAGTGAGCAAGCATGCCGCAAGGTTCCCGAGGATGTTTGCCCCCTGAATCCATGCGACGCATCGACCGACCGAATGGCGATCCCGGAGCAGCGCCGCCTGGCTGAGGGGGAAGCCAGCGCCAATCAAGAGATTTGGCGGCAGAAGCACAAGGAGCGCGAGGGCAAGACGCACGGCGTAGCCGGTGACGCCACCGAGGATGCGGGCGCCGGGGCTGTGCAGGTACACATGGATCTCGGGAAAGAGAGGCCTGCCAAGCGTGACCAGCAGCAAGGTGGCTGCAGATACAACGAGCACCCATGCCTGGAGCTTGAGGAATGCTCCCATGGGATCCTGCACACGGTGAAGGAAGCGGCTCATGATGAATCCGCCCAGCGAATAGCCGGCCAGGATGAGTGCCAACATGAGGGAGAACACATACGGCAGTGTGCCGAGCATGAAGGACAACACGCGGAACCAAACCAGCTCCAGCGAGATGGCCACGAACCCGGAGAGCAGCATGAGCAGGCACCATCGCCACAGGACCTTGCGCTGGGTGGCTGGATTGCCTGGCTCGCTGGCTTCAGCACGCGGGTCGGGTTGGTCCTGCAGTCGGGCGAGCTTGCGTGAGACCAGCCATGCGTTGAGCGCCACGAGGGCACTCACGCCGCAGCCCAGATAGACTGTCCAGTCGTAGCCGAGTGTTCCCAGAAACACCCAGCCGGAAAGCAGGCAACCCGTTGCAGCGCCGAGGATGTTGATGGCATTCAGCCTGCTGATGCGTGTGGCGGCCCGGTTCATGGGACCCGCCGTTGCATGAGCGAGGAGCGGAAAGCACATGCCCATGAGCGTCGTGGGCGCGAGCAGGGAAAGAAAGGTGGCCGTAAGGTTCGCCACGCGTGGTCTCAGCCAATCGGGGGCATCCATGTAAAAGCCGTGGTAGTACAACGCCGGGCTGATTGCTGCGACAATGCATACACCCAGTTCACAGGAGGCAAACCACGAGAGGGCGCGTGCTGGCGTCATGCCACCCGCGATGCGTCCGCTGATGGTGTTCCCCAGGCCGAGTCCCAGCAGGAAGGCGGCAACCACCAAGGCAACAGCCTCGCCGTCTGAGCCGGCATAAAGGGCAATGAATCTCTGCCATGCCACCTGGTACAGCAATGCAGAGAACCCGGAGAAAAAGTACAGCAGGAATACCATGAGGATATGGCGTGGGCTTTGCTGGTTTCCTCCAGATAGTGGCAAAAGTCAATCGCTGCGGCGGTGCCCCTTCATCGCTGCGGTTGCAACACTTTATCCAGTGCGTCACATGCGAATGGTTGCAACGATGGCTTACACCCATTACGCAGTGGGTGATGGATTTGCCAGGACGCCCGACCTCTATACGACGCCCTTCGTGGGTGGCATGGTTTGTTCAGTTTGTTGTATTCTTCGTGCTCATGGTGTCACTGCAATCGTGGCATGGCGCCTATCACAGTGACCTCGCGGAGGATCCGGATGAGGCAGCGCATGCAGTGACGAGTCTCATGGTGAGGGACTACCTAGCGAAGGCTCCTGGAAGCAATCCCCTGCGATACGCCCAGAACTATTATGACCGACTGCCTAAAGTGGCGCTGGGGCACTATCCACCGGGGTTCTACATGTTGGCGGGCGTTTTCCTGCTGCCAGTCCCTACGCTAGGCGCGCTGTTTTTCCTGCAGGCGGCGGTAGTGGCATCGCTCGCTGCTACCAGCGCGCGGTGGAGTGCGAGGACGCTTCCTTCGTGGGTGGGCTGGCTGGTGGGCGTGGCGGTGTGTCTTGCGGCGCCGATGCAGAAGGTGAGTGTGCTGATCATGTCGGACTTCCTGCTGGCCCTATTGTGTCTGCTGAGCGTGGGTTGTCTGTGGCGCTACGTGGAGCGCCCAAAGGTGACTTGGTCTCTCGGCTTTGGATTTCTGGCGGCAGCGGCGATCCTGACCAAGGGGTCTGGCTGGATGCTGGTGCTGGCACCGGCATTGATCATTGCCCTGACCCGCAAGTGGAGCCTCCTGTGGAGGCCTTCCTTGTGGGTGGCGCCTCTTCCTGTACTGGCGCTGGCCCTCCCTTGGCAGATGTATTCCTACCGCTTCACTGAAGAGGGGATGAGCGGACTGGGATTGCGTGAGCATTTCCTTCATGCGGTGAAGTTTTACGCCATCTCTTTCCATGATAGCTTTGGGTGGCCCCTCGTCATCGTGGGCATTGCGACAGTGATCCTGATGCTGGTGCGCTGGTTTCGTGGCGGAGCGTTGCAGCCGGGGGAGGCTGCGCTGTGGGCATTGATTGGAGCTGCGGTGGTGCTGGTGCTTACGGTGCCTGCCGGTGTAAGTTCGCGGTACCTGGTGCCCATGACCCCACCACTTCTGCTGACGGTGGCCATGGCCATCTGGATGGTGAATCTGGGAAAGGCCCAGACAGGTCTGCGTGTGGGGCTTCTGGCGCTGGTGGGTGTATCATTGGTCCTGGGCTGCTCACACAAGGATCTGAGGAAGGATGTGCACGGTTATTCTGAGGCCGTGGACAAGCTGGTGAGTGATACCATGCAGCACGATGGAGCCGCATGGCTGGTGTGTGCGGATGCGCGCGGGGAGGGGGCGATCATTGCGGCGGCGGCGTTTGACAAGCAATTGCGTGGCCTGCCAGGCTTTCAGGTGCTGCGTGCGACCAAGGAACTGGCTTCGATGGATTGGATTGGCCGGAGCTACGAAGAAGCGTTTGCCAGCAATCAGGCGCTGCGCGCGCACCTGGAGAAGAGGCGGGTGCGCTGGGTGCTGCTGGATGACAGCGTGCCACCACCGTATCGCCAGCCCCACTTTGCCCAGCTTCATCAGGCATTGGCGGAAAAGGATTCCGGCTGGATGCAGGCGCATACTGTGCCGGTCGTGAGATGGGATGGCGCGAAGGGAGACTTGCATCTCTTCGCTCACGAACCACAACAGCCCGCTCCCAAATGACCACGCGTCCACGGCTGCTTTTCGTCTCCAATCTTTTCCCGGATGGGGCCGAGCCTTACCGTGGGCTGGACAACGCAACGGTGCTTCATCACCTGTGGGACCGGTGGGATATCCGTGTGGTTGCCTTGCGTCCCACTCTCAATGCCTGGCTGCCTACCGCGCAGAAGCGATGGGAGCCAAGGACGCAGGATGCACTCTTTGCGCCGCAGTATCTTCCGGTGCTCCATGTGCCGAAGATGGGTGGGCTTTTCAATCATCACCTCGTCCGTGCGGCGTTGCGGCCGGTATTGCGAGAGATTCGGAGGGAGTTCACGTGGGACGTGATGCTGGCGAGCTGGCTCTTCCCCGATGGGTGTGCGGCTCAAGCAGTGGCGACGGAACTGGATACGCCGTGTGCCCTGATTGCGCAGGGCTCGGATGTTCACCGCTATCTGAAGAGTGGTCCCCGCCGGAGAGCCATACTTGAGGCGGTGTCAGGCAGCAAGGCCGTCATCACGCGCAGCAGGTCACTGGCGACGCTGCTGGCTGACGCAGGCGCGAGCAGTTCAAGACTTCACCCGGTGCACAATGGAGTGGATATCACCACGTTTTGCGATGGTGACCGTGAGCAAACGCGGGCTGAACTTGGGGTGGAAACATCTGAAAAGACGGTGCTCTTCGTGGGTAACCTGCTGCCCGTGAAAAATCCCGAGCTGCTGTTGCACGCCTTTGCCCACGTGCGAGAAGTCTGCACGGTTCCTGTCCGTCTGGCGCTTGCAGGTAAGGGACCGCTTAGAGAGTCGCTGGGGCAATTGGCGGACACGTTGGGTCTGGCGGAGTCCGTTCGTTTTCTTGGGCCACTTCTAGCGCCGGATATTGCCCGCTGGATGCAGGCCGCGGATGTGCTGTGCCTCAGCAGCCTCAATGAAGGGCTGCCCAACGTGGTCCTGGAAGCCATGGCCTCGGGGTTGCCGGTGGTAGCCACCAAGGTGGGAGGCATCAATGAAATCATCGACGCCGAGTGGAAGGGAAGACTCGTAACCAGTGGAGACGAGGCAGGACTGGCCGCGGCATTGAGTGAGGTGCTCCAAGCTCCGCCGGATCGCAGCCGCATCGCGCATTACGGCTCCGGCCTATCTTGGGAAGAAACGGCGGAGGCCTATCACCGGCTGCTGCTTAGCGCGGCCGGCGGATGAGGGTGAAGAATTTTGCGCAACAACGCGTTGATTCCTCGCATCTGTCGTTTGTCAGCATGCAGATCCACGCTCTAGTCCCGCCCTCCCAATGGACCTCACCTTTGTGTTTCCTTGCCTCAACGAAGAACGCTGCATTGCAAGTTGCATCGAACGTCTCCAGCGTACGCTCGGTGCCGACCCGGAGTTGCAATATGAGGTCGTGGTGGCGGACAATGGCAGCACCGATCGTTCCCGGGAGATCGCCACAGAACTAGGCGCGCGCGTGGTGCCGGTGCCGGAGCGTGGTTATGGTGCCGCGCTGAGGGGGGGCATGGGAGCGGCCAGGGGTAAACATGTCATGTTTGCCGATGCTGATGGCACCTATCTCTATGAGGATGCGCTCGAGCTCTATCGCAAGACGGTGGCGGAGGATGCGGACATGGGCATTGCCTCGCGGTTGCTCGGTACTATCGAGCCCGGTGCCATGCCACCGCTGCACCGTCACATGGGCACACCGGTGCTCACCTGGCTCATCAACCGGCTCTTCCGTGGAAAGCTCAGCGATTGCAACTCAGGCTTCCGCTGTCTGAAGAAGGAGTCCTTTATCAGGTGGGATGTCCGCGCGAGCGGCATGGAGTTCGCCTCGGAGCTGCTCATCAAGGCGTTGAAGGATCGGGCGCGTTGCGTGGAGATTCCCTCCGGCCTGAAGCCTTCTCCGGTGGAGCGCACGCCGCACCTGCGCACGTGGCGCGATGGCATGCGCCATCTGCTCTTCATCCTGTCCGAGCGCCCGGCGCTGTTTGAGACGATTGGGCTGATCCTGGTGGCGGTCGCCACCGTGTTCCAGGGGTTGGCCGCGGTGCTGGGTCCCGTGAGCATCGGCGGACTTCACGTCTTTGATGTGCACAGCCAGATGTTGTTGCTGCTCGCGGCGTTGGTCGGGAGTCAGCTTTATCTATTCAGTCTCATGCTGTACCAGCAGAGTGCGGACATACCGCTGCCCCTCACGCGACGGCTCATGGAAATGAATGAGGGGACGCTTTTCTTCATGTTGCTGGGCCTGCTGGTAGCCATCGGCAGCGTGGTGTTGTGGATCGTATCACGTTGGGCGCTCAACAAATTCAGCGGCCTCCATCATACCAATGAACTGGTGGTGTGGATTCATTTCCTGTCCGTGCCCGCGCTGAGTGCCCTCGGGTTGCTCGGTGTGCATGTGCTGCGCAAGGCACGGCGTTGAGCAACAAAAGAGTTGCCCACCCTTCAGGATGCGGTTTCCTCTACCTTCCATGATTTCGAATTTCAAGGTCCGCAGCCGCGGCTTTACGGTGCTTGAGGCGCTTTGCATGATGGTCGCAGTCGTGCTGCTGGGCTGGCTCACTCTTGCGCTTGTGAAAAATCATTTTAAGCCACCGGCGGAAGCCATCAAGCCGGGACGCAAACCCGTGCCTGCCGCCAGTTCGTCTTCCGCGCCACCACCTGACACAACTCCTGCGGCTCCAACCTCCCGTGCGGGAACGGACACGCCGGCACCGGCTGTACCCAACCCCTGATGGCCTGCGGGCCAGGTGGCTAATTCGCGCATGGAACGCCTATTCGAGCACGCGCTGAAGCGTCTGGTTGACGGCTTGGGCGATCCCGGCAAGCGTCGCGCGTTTCTCCAGCGGTGGTTTCGCAGGTTGCGGTGGGCGGTACGGCTGCTCAATCTCGCGTGGCTGCTCGCGGTACTCCTGCTTTGGGCCGCCCTTCGATGGGTGGGCGAGGGGAACCTGACACTGGCCTTTTTCCTTTTTCTGCCTCCCATCGTGTGGCTGCTGCCTTTGATCCCTTTGGGATTGCTGGCGGCGGCGTTCGACTGGCGCAGCCTGCCGGTGTTGGGCGCCACCGCGCTCGTCTGTGTATTTGGATTGATGGGGCTGTCCATCCATGGCTCGAACAAGCCCCAGCCAGGTCAGAAGGCACTCACCATCCTGACTTACAACAGGGGAGAGAATGCCAACACCAGTTTGCAGCCTTTCAAGAACACAGTGAAGCCCGATGTCATCGTCCTGCAGGATGCAGCGTTCCGCTCGCGCCGGTATGTGAACTCGCTGGGATACGAAGAGTTTGGATACGGCGATGACATTGGAGAGTTCACGCTCATCAGCCGGTACCCCGTCACTTGGAAGGACCTTGTGATGCATCGTGGCAAGGCTGTGGCAGCGCGATTCACGCTGGATTTGGGCGGCACTCCGGTGGCCGTCTATGTGGTGCATCTCGACACCCCTCGGGAGCCGCTGATGGCGCTGCGCCGTGGCGCCTTCCTCTGGGGAGTGCTGGGACCGCTGCGAGCCAGGTGGGCGGAGAAGCGGGACAGCTATGAGGCATTCTGGCATGAGCAGATCGCTGCGGCGGAAGCAATTGTCTCGCGCGCGGAAGCGGAGACGATCCCCTGCCTGATCGCAGGCGACTTCAATGCCCCGGCGCATGGACGCATCCACCAGCGGCTTACCCGCACATTTACGGATTCTCATGACGCGGTGGGTTTTGGATTTGGCTATACCTTTCCCGGAGTGACGCGAAACCCGCTCTCGCTGGGTGGCCCCTGGATGCGACTGGACAAGATCCTGGGCGGTCCCAGGTGGAAGGCCATGTGGAGCCGCGCTGAGAAAGGCCGTCCCAGCCAGCACTGCGCGATGGCCGCGCAATTTGCCCTGGAAGCCGAATAGGTCAGGACTGAACCAAGCCGTCACGCTGCCGTCCGCACCAGGACGCCGTCCGCCTCGATGAACCGGAGATCGTCATCGAAGCTGATGGGGTGCAGCATGGATGGCTCGTAGCCAGCCTTGGCGAATGTCTCCAGCGCAGAGCGGAGATCGGGCGCTCCCTGGTAAATCTGGCGTTGCGAGAGTTCGGATTGCAGGGCGGGAATGGAAGCCAGGACCGATGAAGCTCCGGCAAAGACCTCCATGTCGAAGCCCTGGGTGTCCATTTTCAGGTAGAGGCGCTCAAGGCCATGCTGCTCCTTCACTTCATTCCAAATCTCCGCGACTGTTCGAATTTGAACTTCGAGTGTCTCCGCAATGCGATTTGAATCGAGGTACTTCTCCGGCTGCCCGGAGGCGGGTGGGAGGAAGGAACTGAACACATCCTGGGACATGATGTTGAAATCCTGCTTTCCGGCGGCTGCTCCCAGGGCATATGGGCAGATTTCCCAACGGGGATCCTTGCTGGCCAGGTCGCGCAGCGTCGCGATTTGCTTGGGGATGGGCTCGAAGGAAAAGATCCAGCCCTCATATCCTGTCTCCCTCCTGAGCATCTTGGCGTAGGTACCGTCGTTGGCGCCGACATCAAAGACGCAATCCACCCGGTGCCGGGAAAAAACCTGGCGGAGATGCTCGGCTACAATGCTCTCGCTCGGCTTGTAGTTGTCGAATTTTTGCAGGGCGGAGAGCCGGGCCGTAGAAACCACGGTAAATCCCAGGGGGCGCAGCAACCGGTTGATGAAAGGACCAAACATGAGTGAGTAATTTCGAGCAAGCACGAAAGCCGGTGTGCGGTTTTTGGCAAGGTGTTTGCCCGCAAACGATGGGACACAACGGATGCGGGCATGTGACCGGTGCAGACTGCGGGAAAAAATGAGACATCAGGATTGAGTGGCAGGCGAAACTGCGCTTTGGATGTTGCGCCCTGCTTTACGCTGCATTGTCGATGCTGTCACTTTCATGGACTCTTTCGCGAAACGCGAGCGCCATCCTCCTATGCTTCGACGGATCAAGAGACTGGTCAAACACGTGCTACCGCCCCTGAGGGGTCCCATTGCGTCACGGAGCCGCCCGGTGGGTGAGCCCCGGCGGTTGGGCGTGAAGGAGGGCGGCATCCTGCCGGTTCACACTTCGCTCTCAAGACACGGGTTTGCGCCGGGTGGAGCGCGAAGGGTGCTCGCTGCAATCAGGGGGGTGCCTGGAGCGGAAGGTGCGCTGGTTCTGCCCATGCATTCGTGGGAATTCCTGGAAAGGGATCTCTCGTGTGTCATTGCAGAGGAGGCTGCGTTCCATCCGACTTCATGAGCCTGGGCAAAAAACTGCTGCGTGGCGCAGGCGTTAATGTGCTGGAGATGACCGTCAAGACGGTCGCGATGTTCATCACGACGCCGATCATGGTGCGCAGCTTTGGACAAGATGGCTATGGAAGCTGGCTCCTTGCCATGACCATGGTGGGCTACCTGCTGGTGTTGGACATGGGGGTGACATTCTCGGCCACGAGGCTCATGTCCATGGCTGTCGGGGCGCGTCAGGGAGAGCGGTTGGCGGCGTTGCTTGCCGTGCTGCGGAAGTATTTTGTGTACGCAGGCTTGGTTTGTGTGCTCTTCATTTTTGCCTCGTTCTGGCTGACGCCATGGATTGCAGCGGGCACGCACCATCCTGAAATCGTCTGGGTGCTGGCCACTTGCGGAACGGCCACGGTTCTGCGGTACTGGTTCCGGCAGGGCATGCTGCTTCTGCGAGCCCATGTCCGCTACGATTTGCTGGGGCTGGCCTCCATCATCCGCACTTTATGCCAGACGCCGGCGATGTGCTGGGCGCTTCTTCATCACGATGGACTGGTGGGCGCCGCGATTGTGCATGCTTCAGGGGAGGTTCTTGAACTCATGCTGCAGTGGAGCTTTACGCTGAAGCTGCCGAGGGTGCCAGGGGCCGAGGCCGGAGTGGAGGACTCGTTGACTGCGGATGTCCGGAAGGATCTCATTGCCACATCGAGGGACATGACCTTGGTGGTGGTGGGCATGGCCATGCGCAGGGAGGTGAATCCCATCCTCATCGCCAGGATGTCCGGTGTTTCGAACCTGCCTGTGTATTCGCTGGGCATGAGGTTGATCGGTTTGCTCGAAGACATGGTAAATGCCATCTTCGGCGGGCAGGTGCTCGCAGCCTTGGGGCAACTTCATGGAGCCAATGACCACGAAGGGCTGAAGGACAGGTTTCTGAAGCTGTCCCATATGACAGCGGCATTCTGCGCCGGCGCCATGGGAGGGGTGCTCTGGCTTTCAGGTGCCTTCCTGCACCGCTGGGTGGGTGAGACCCTGAGCGCCGCTGCGCAGGTGACATGGATCCTGGCCGTACCGAGCGCGCTGGCGTTCATGATGTATCCGGTGAACAACCTGCTCTACACGGTGGGCAAGGCGCAGTGGATGGCGCGCGTGGTCTTTTTCGGCGGGTGCCTGGCGGTAGTGCTGTGTATCGTCTTGGGCCTGCTGTGGGGATTCACCGGAGTGGTGGTCGGTTCGGCCATTGCCATGTTCGTGGAGCGAGGCTGTCTGCTGCCTCATTTATTGTACAAGGTGACCGGCATTCCGCCGCGCACCTACGTTCTCAGGCATCTGATGAAGCCGGCACTGCTGGGTGTGGCCCCCGCGGCGCTCTTTGCATTGTTGACGGAACCCTGGCTGCGACCGGACTATACCACGATCCTTCTCATGGCCGCAGGCTACACCCTCGTCTTTGCGCTCACGGCTCCATGGCTTGCCCTTGATGCATCCACGCGAGGCATGCTTTGGCGCATGATGCCGTTCATCAAAACACGCCAGTCCGAGTAGATCGGATGGTGTTTGTACTTGAGCCAGCCCATGGGGCCGGCGGAGGTGTTCTAGATAAAAAAATCTGGTGATTGCGCGAGGGAAACTCCCTATTGCAAACTTTTATTTAGGTGTCAGGCTGCTTACGGGCTGAATGATAATTTAGCGCCTAATTGCATGTGCGCCAGACCCTTTGTGCTCAAGCCAGTATGCCCATCAAAAAGCTCCTCGTAGGCCTCAGCAAGCCGTTACGGTCAGCCAAGGATTTGTCGACGTGGCCGCTCGGAGCCCATCGCGAATACTGGCGTGACAGCGTGCTCGGCACCAAGCAAAACGAGGAGCCTGGGGTAGTCAATGCCATCACCTGCGGACTGAAGTGGATCTGCGATGCCCAGGATCACTCCAGCTCGCAGGATGGCGGGGTGGCTCGGCACTACAGTCTGCTGACCGGCTGGGGAGCATCCTATCCTGAGACCACTGGTTACATCATTCCCACCTTGCTGACGCATGCGAGACTGCGGCAGGACACCGGGCTTTTCGAGCGTGCCCGCCGCATGCTTGACTGGGAGGTGTCCATCCAGCTTCCGAGCGGCGCCTTTCAGGGAAGCACACAAGCCAGGAAAAGAGCTGTGCCTGTGGTTTTTGATACCGGGCAGGTACTCCTGGGGTTCGCTGCGGGAGTTCGTGAGTTTGGGGAGGTGTACCGGGAGCCAATGTGCGCCGCAGCCGATTGGCTAGTCAAATTCCAGGATGGCGATGGCGCCTGGAGGTTGCCCAATCCCTACACGGTCTCAGGTGACCACACTTGGGAAACGCACGTAGCGTGGGGCCTCCTGGAGGCAGATGCGCTCGCACCGGACCGCGGGTACAGGGAGGCGGCATTGAAAAACATCCGGTGGGCACTTGGACGGCAGCGGGAGAACGGGTGGTTCGACGGGTGCTGCCTTACAGACCCTGCCCAGCCACTGACCCACACTCTTGGATATGCACTGAGGGGTGTCGTCGAAGGGTACCGGTTCACCAAGGAACCGGGGTTGCTGGATGCCGCCTTGCGCACGGCGGAGTCGTTTCTTCAGGCGACGGACTCCCGTGGACGTATGGCGGGCCGATTCGACAGGAACTGGCGCCCCATGGTGAATTGGGACTGTCTCACCGGATCCTTGCAGGTGGCCATCTGCTGGCTGAACCTCTATGCCCATACGGGAGATGTCCGCATGCGTGATGCAGCCCTGGCGGTAAACCGGTTTGTGCGCAGCACCATGCGGATGAATGGCGCGATCGGAGTCGCCGGCGGGGTAAAAGGGTCCTTTCCCGTGTCAGGACAGTACGGCCGCTTCCAGTTCTTGAACTGGGCGTGCAAGTTCATGATTGACTCATCGTTGCTGGAACTGGAACTGCGCGAGGGCGAGAGGGCGTAAGAACGGGTAGATTCTCTGGGGTACGGCGGAATGTGATGACAAATCCCCGGAAAGCGTGGGCAGTCGCATGGAGGAGTTGAAATCACCAAGGGCAGCGGCAATATCGCTGTAATGACGTCTGAGCCTTTGCGCCGCCAGTATGAAGTGGAGAAGGAACTCGCCAAAAGGCTGCGTTCCTCACGACGTGAAGAGCGCACGGAGCTCTTCAAGACCTTGTATGGTGAATTGTTCCAGCGCGTGCCGGAGCATGTGAGGCTCACCCGCAGGGACACGCCTGAGCAAAGTGCCCTTGCCGTGGATGCCCGGCTGAGGCTGCTGCGGCCGCACCTCCGGCCGGATGGCACCTTTCTGGAGTTTGCTCCGGGAGATTGCCGTCTCGCCTCTGCCGCGGCGGGTCTCTGCAAGGAAGTCATCGCGGTGGACATTTCAGATCAGCACGATCCCTCCGAGCCGCTGCCGGGGAATCTGAAACTGATCATCTATGATGGCTATCACCTCGATGTGCCGGCGGCCTCGGTGGATATCCTCTTCAGCTACCAGTTTCTGGAACACCTCCATCCGGACGATGTGAGCTTGCATTTCGACATGGCGGCGCGGCTGTTGAAGCCGGGAGGCATCTACGTGTTTGACACGCCGCACCGTTTCTCGGGGCCGCATGATATTGCAGGCTATTTCGGCACCAAGCTGGAGTGCCTCCACATGCAGGAGTGGAC
This sequence comes from Verrucomicrobiota bacterium, assembly GCA_023429545.1. Taxonomy (GTDB): domain Bacteria; phylum Verrucomicrobiota; class Verrucomicrobiia; order Verrucomicrobiales; family Verrucomicrobiaceae; genus Roseimicrobium. Next base: position 30 of record JAEYUU010000197.1, on the reverse strand, counting down.
CAGTCGTGAATTGCGGCAGGTCGCTGCCCG
>JAEYUU010000191.1 GCA_023429545.1 Verrucomicrobiota bacterium | reverse complement strand
GGCCTGGGCTTGGGCTTGGGCTCGGGCAGGGAGGGGTGCGGCCAGGAAGGGCAGGAGAAGCAGGAAACGGAGAGGGTTCATGAGGGAGACAAAACGGTGGAGAAGGGCAGGATGTGTGCTACGAACCTCACTGCATGAAGTTTCCGCGTCAATTCCACAAAAGCGTCGCCCGGTTCGCCCTGGCTTGCGGGCTGGGCCTGCTGGCCAGTTGCACCACCGCAAAGGTCGGCCGCCACCCGTACTCCACCACCTACGATCCGCCGCTCATCCAGCCGACGAATCCGGCTGCGGTGAAGGTGAAGCTGAGCACCGGCGCGCAGCGGGTCTACGTGATGGAAGGGAACAAGGTGCTGCTGGCCTCCCCCTGCTCCGTGGGCACAGCCAAGGATCCTACCCCTCATGGCAACTTCAAGATTTACACCAAGACCTTCCAGCGCCGTCGTGTGAGCCAGCCGGGCGCGGGCTATCCGATGACCTACTGGATGGAGTTCAAGTCGGCCTACGGCATGCACTGGGGCTTTGTGAAGCCCTACCCTTGCACCCACGGCTGCGTGCGCCTGCCCATCAAGACCGCGCAGAAGATGTTCAGTGTGGTGCGCCCTGGCACGCCGCTTTCCATCGCCGCCTCCCACCCCGAGGACGCCACCGTGGGCAGGAGCCTTCCAGTGTTGGATGACGGCCCCATGCCCGATCCTCCCTGGAACTACATGATCAGCTCGCAGGTCTTCGCGGATGCGGCGAAGGGCAAGTTCTACACGTATTGATTTCGAGATCGAGATCGCATGTCCGTCCCCTCCACTACGCCCGCTCCTCCCAAAACCCGACGCGTCAATGTCCGGACCCCGGAGGTGATGGAGCGTGTGCAGGCGGAGGTGGAGGTCCACTACCGCAGCGTTCTGGTCGAGAACCTGCGCAAGGCAGGAGGCGTCCTCACCGTGGGGAATACGACCATCCGACTCGCGCGTGACTTTGGCTTCTGCTACGGCGTGGAGCGCGCCATCGACCTGGCCTATGCAGCCCGGCGAGTGTTCGCGGATCGCAAGGTGTACCTCCTGGGCGAGATCATCCACAACCCGGAGGTGAACCGGCAGCTCCAGGAGATGGGCATCATCAGCATCCCCATCAGCGAGCATGAGGCCACGGTGTCAAAGCTCAATCCAGAGGACGTGGTCATCGTGCCCGCCTTCGGCGCGGAGACGCGGCTCATGGACATCATCAGCTCGCGTGGCGCGCTCGTGGTGGACACGACGTGCGGCGACGTGATGAGCGTGTGGAAACGCGTGCGCGGCTACGCGAAACAGGGATTCACGTCCATCATTCACGGCAAGGCCGAGCACGAAGAAACGCGCGCCACCTCCTCCCGCGCCATGGGCGATGCGGGCGATGGACATTTTCTCGTCGTGCTCACCCTTGATGACGTGGACTATGTCTGCAATTACATCCGGCATGGCGGCAACCGTCAGGAGTTCCTGGACCGGTTTGCCATTTCCGCTTCGAAGGGATTCGACCCCGATCTGCATCTGAAGCGCGTGGGCGTGGCAAACCAGACCACGATGCTCAAGTCAGAGACGGAAGAACTGCAGCGCCGCGTGCAGCAAGCCATCGTAGATCGCGATGGCCCGGAACTGGCGAAGCAGAACTTCCAGGTGTTCGACACCATCTGCGGCGCCACCCAGGAGCGTCAGGACTCGCTCTTCGACATGCTGCGCAAGCCGCTCGACGTGCTGCTGGTGGTCGGCGGCTACAACAGCTCCAACACCACCCATCTGGTAGAGATTGGTGAGAAGCAGCTCCCCACCTTTTTCATCCGCACCGCCGAGTGCCTCAAGAGCTTCAGCGACATTGTGCATTTCGACCTTCACCTGAAGGCGGAAAAGACCAGCTACTCCAACAAGCTGGCCAGCGACGATCCCGTGGTGGTCGGCGTGACCGCCGGCGCGTCCTGCCCCAACAACTTGGTGGAAGACGCCATCATCCGGGTATTTGAATTGCGAGGCATTCCGAAGCAAGATGTGATGACGGAAGCGGCGAAAATGGCAGCGCCGGCGGTGTGATGTAAATGTCAGATGGCGCTTATGATTGAGCGAACCATCCAGTCATTTTCAAGCTTCACACATGCCGATGAGGCAGATCGAAAAGAACGTTGGGCGATGACTTCCGCCGAGCTCCTCATTGCTCTGGAGATCCTCAGGTCCTGCAACTATCCGGAGAGGCTGCCCAAGACTTCAAAGAGCTCTTGAGAATACCGAGGCGGATCGCACGGTGCATTTCGTCAAGGCATTGACGCCTTGAGATGCATCTTCCAACGAGGCCCTACCCCACCACCACCTTCATCCGGATCGGTGCGGCCCTGAACTCCACCGGGGTGAAGTCGCCCAGCTCACCATCGAGCTCGAAAGGCACCTTGCCACCCTTGCAGGTGACACGGAAGCCGGGAAGCTGGAGGTAATCCAGATCGTCTGCCGCACTGTAGCCCGAAAAGGCGAGGCCTTGCAGGAACTGGAAGACCTCCAGGGCGCCGCGGCGGTGGAAGATCAGCACATCCAGCAGGCCATCGGTGTTGACGGCGTCCCGGAAGACGGGGACCGGGCCACCATAGTGCTTGCCATTGCCAATGAGCACCACCGAGCCGTACAGCGGAGGGCGGCCCGGAATCTCCACCGCGAGCAGGGGAGCTTCCTGCGTGAGCACACGGGCGGCCGTCATCACATAGCTGAGCGGGCCGAAACGCTTCTTCATTTCCCACGGCGTCTGCTGCACGATCTCCGCATCCAGGCCCACACCGGCAAGCTGGATAAAATACTGGCCATTGGCCTCCCAAAGATCAATCTCGCTCACTTTTCCCCGGTTGATGACCTCCCACCCGGCTTCCAGGTTGCGTCCCGGAAGGCCCAGCTCGTAGGAAAAGACATTCATCGTCCCCACCGGCAGGATGCCGAGGGCCACGTGCTGCGA
>JAEYUU010000185.1 GCA_023429545.1 Verrucomicrobiota bacterium | reverse complement strand
CTCAGGGAGGAGCTGCTCGATGGTCTTTTTCACCCGGAAGGTCCATCGCAAGCTGGGCGGGAACTGCCACCAACTTGCGCCCTCTCGGCACCTTGCTTCCAACTTGCCATACCTTGATGCAACATCCGGCCTAGACGGCGCTACAGAATTGGGCGGCGACTACCTCGCTGCGAGTTGCGTCACCTTCAAAGGTGGGAGGGGTAGTCCACCCCACGCAGTCGTTTTCGGGGTGATCCAAGAGATGGGCTCCGTCCACACGAGTCGATCAATGCGTCTCTGGCGCACCGCTGAGTCTTTCGTTTTGTAGACGCCTTGGAGAGGCGAGTTGGGTCAGTTCACTTTCCGCCCGGCATCAACTCCGCGAGGATGTCCCGCAGCTTGATCGAAGCGATGGCTGTGGCCTGATCACTCATGGCGTATGGTAGTATGAGATCTTCTCCGTGCACTAGCGAGCCGCAACTGTACACGACGTTTGGCACATAACCTTCGCGCTCATTTCCCTCGGGCGAGAGCAAGGGCCGATGAAGCCGGCCGATGACCTTGGTGGGATCTTCCAGATCCAGGAGCGCCACGCCAATGCAATACTTCCGCATGGCCCCGACTCCGTGCGTGATGACGAGCCACCCGGCATCCGTTTCAATGGGTGAGCCGCAATTGCCCACCTTCACGGATTCCCAGGCTTCGGCTGGGCGCAGCAGGATTTGCGGGTCATTCCAGTAGTGGACGTTGTCCGAGAACATGATGAAAAGATTCTCATCATCCTGTCTCGAGAGCATGGCATAGCGTCCCTGGATGCGACGGGGAAAAAGGGCCATCCCTTTGTTCTGCACGGCGCTGCCATTGAGGGTGAGCACGCGGAAATGCAGAAAGTCCTCGGTCTCGATGAACTGGGGTAGAATGGCGCGGCCATTGTACGCGGTGTAGGTTGCGTAGTAGATTACCGAGCCATCGTCTTCCACGAAGCGGACGAAGCGCGCGTCTTCGATGCCGTTGCTCTCGTTGGCGGAGACGGGAAAGATGATGCGCTCACTGAGGGCGAGCTTCGGGGAGAAACGCAGCTCGTAATTGGAATCGGCGAGCCACTGGATGCACTCCAGCGAGCGCCTGTTGTCGTGGCTGAGCGGCAGGGTTTCGCGGCGCACGGTCGCCACGCGCGTGGCCAGTTCGCTGCGGGTGAAATGTTCGCCCACGCCCGCCAGCACGCTGGCGGAGCATTCATTCTCGAACCCCATCTCGTGCAGCTTGATGACGAAACGCTTCTTCTGGTAGGTAGGATTGGGCACCACCTCAGGGACCGTGACATACGGCGAGACCGGAGCAATGGTGATATGTCCTTCCGCCGAGATGGATCCCAGCCGGAATTCAATGGAGGAAATGTGTCCCTCGCCCGTGGCACGCAAGCTCATGACAAAGCGCAACGCGCCTGCGGGCATGTCACTCTGATCCGGGTGAGGCACGATGGAAGGGTTGAAGAGGGCTGCGGACTCCAGCGCGTATTCACCGGAGAAGAGTGCCCCAATGAGCATCTGCCTTTGCAGTGAGAGTGGGCGCTGCGTGAAGACATGGGACTCCACTTTCGCATAGTGCTGGCGGAGCACCGAGTCGATGTCCAGATGCCGGGAGTCGAACTCCTCATGCATGCTCTGCAGTTCCTTCTGCACCTCCTCCTCCGTAAAGGCGAGCGCCCGACCGATGACGGTGGCGATGCGGCTGGCATTTGCGGGAATGAAGGGACGGACGATCACCCGAGCACTTGCAGGATGAAGCGTGATCGCGTGACGACGTAAGGGGATGCGGCTCATGAGGAGGAAGACAGCGGATGGGCCAGCAGAAGCTCGGCATCATTCAATTCGGCAAGGGCAAGGTGGAAGGCGAGAGTGGACTCAGCACCCTGGTTTTCATTCACACGGTCAGGATGCAGGCCATCTCCGCAGCCACCGGTGGCCGGGTCATAGAGAGACACATTGAGATCATTGCGTCCGAGGAACCACTCGAAGGTGCGGCGTGCGGCGGCGAGCCAGGAATCATCTTCCGTGGCGCGGAATGCCTCCAGGCATGCCGAAACCATTGCCTGCGCCTCCACCGGTTGCTGGTCGAAGTCGGCCCGGGAACCGTCCTTCACGTAGAATCCATTGCTGCCGATCGGGCGGAAGTTGCCCGCCTGCGTGCGCTGGAGGGAGATGAGCCAGCGAAGCGAAAGCAGGCCGACCTCCAAGGCCTCGGGATTTGGCGTATCGCGTCCGCTGAGAATCAGCGCCTGGCAGAGGCGTGCATTGTCATACGTCACACTGGGTTCGAACCATAGCCAGTTCGCGGACGAACTGGCGAGCCACAGTTCCATGATGCGCTGGGTGAGCAGGGCACGCATCGTCTTCACCTCTTCGAGCTCCAGCACTTCACGCAGGAATTCATGAATTCCCAGCAGGGTGAAGGCCCAGGCGCGCGGTGAGGTGAAGGCTTCCACTGCAGGAAGCCCCTCCAAAAAAAGTTTCGCGCACAGCCGCCGGTGTTTCAGGTCTCGGCATCTGGCCGTGCCATTTCCCAGAGCCCACAGCGCCCTGCCGTGGCTGTCCTCACTGCCAATTTCATCCAGCCACTGCCTGCCGTGGCTCATGAAGTTGCGGAACCTTCCCGTGTCGCGGTTCAGCGCGGCGGTGAGGAAGGCGAGGTAACGTGTGGTGAGCAAGTCCAGTTCCTTCCGGCTGGGTTTGCCAATATGATCAACCAGGAGGTTGCAGAGAATAAAGGCCCTGGCGTTGTCATCCGTGCAGTACCCGTTATGAAAGTCGGGAACATTGTACAGCGCATGCTGGAAGATGCCGGTGTCATCACTCAGGCGCACGATGTGATCGAGCCGCACGTCCGGCAGCTTGTACGGGCGGCTGGCGAGCGTCCAACCAGCGAAGGCGGTGCGGGAATGCACCCTGCGATCCGAGCGCGCGCGCTGGAAGCTCTCCACATAGCGTCGCGCCACTGCTGGCCACACCATTTCGCGACCCAGGCGGTACGCTTCCTTCCGCGTGGCCTCCATCAGGTCCGGTGATTCCAGGTACTTGCATACCGCGACCGCGATGCTCTGCGGATCGCGGAAGGGCACCAGCGTGCCTCTGCCATCTGCCAGAAGTTCCGTGGCGTGCCAGTATGGCGTGGATACCACAGCCTTTCCCGCGCCAAAGACATACGCAAGAGTGCCGGAGGTGATCTGAGCCTCATTGAGGTAGGGCGTCACATATACATCTGCCGCTGAAATGAATTCGGTGAGATCCTCGAGCGATACAAAGCGGTTGTAAAAGATCACATGCGATTTCACGCCGAGTTCCTCCGCCAGGCGTTCCAGTCCCATGCGGTACTGCTCGCCTTCCCGTGCCACCAGATGCGGATGGGTTGCACCCAGCACCAGATACACCACGTCCGGATGCTGGCTCACGATGGCCGGCAGCGCGCGGATGGCGTACTCGATCCCTTTCCCCGGGCCCAGCAAACCAAAGGTGAGGAGCACCGGCCGTCCTTCCACACCGAACTGTGCCTTGGAAAGATTGGAGTCCGTGAAGGGAATGTCCGGAATGCCATGGGCGATGACGTCAATTTTCGCATCCGACACCGCGTACACATCGCGCAGGATCTCAGCACCCCTTTGCGCCATCACCACCAGCCGGTCGCTTCGGCGCGCCAGTTCCTCCATCACTTTCTGGTGCGCGGCATCCGGATTCAGCAACACAGTATGCAGCGTGGTCACCACCGGCATGCGAACCTCCTTCAGCAGCGCGAAGAGATGGCTCCCAGCGTTCCCGCCGAAGATGCCGAACTCATGCTGCACGCTGAGCACATCCACATTGTTGAAGTTCAGGTAGTCCGCGGCGTGCCGGTAGGATTCCAGATTCCTCTCCTGCAGTTCAAAGCAAACCCTCGGCGGATACTTGTAGCCCTCCGCATTGTCATTTACCGCCAGCGCAATAGTCTGAGCAGGGGTGACCGCATCCACGGCTTCGCAAAGATCATGTGTGAAGGTGGCAATCCCACACTGTCTGGGCTCATAGCAGCCTAGAAACGCGATGCGTTGCATCCGGGCGGTGGCGTCGCTCAATAGAACCTCCAAAATCCGTGCCTCATCTTGCATACATACTGCATGGGAAGGAATTCGCGAACGCTATTTTGAAATGGACGGAATAGTGCGTCAAGTATGCACGTGAAACATCCTTATGGCTGCTCCATGGCTATTTGAAGCATCACGCAGCCCCATGCCCTACGGGAGACGTATGCGTTCCAGGAAGTTTATCGCTCGCTGCTCGTGGACCCTCCTGAGGAACATGGAAGCCCTTGCGTGATGATGCACCGGTGAACTTCGCCTCCTTACAGCAGTGTATGATGTGGCAGGATTTCCAAATTCAGCTTCACGAGAAGCCGCTTTGACAGAGGGACATGGAGCATCTGGTTCGTCTGTCTGGCTTAATGCCACTCTTTCACTTGGCCGCTGAAGAGAAGGCTCAGCTTGAGGCGGCAACGAAAGTCATCCTCGACGAACTGGCGAAGCGGCACACTACGAGAGAACGGCAGGATGAAACCAGCTTCCACCGCATGAGCGGCATCGCACGGATCAGCAGCACGATGAGCACGTGGCCCAGAGTTCGCGCATGCATATCAATCAGAAGGAGCGTGCCCACGCCAGCTTCTTGCTGCACCGTCGATCCATCATGCCGCCGAAAGGGACATGAATGTGATCACGAGATGCGTGCCGTTGTGGTGTTGAGCACCTCATTTGCCTCGCCTCACTTCACCAATTCCACCGGCAGGCCTGCCTTCTTCCATGCATTGTACCCGTCCTTGAGGATTAGCACTTCCTTGAAGCCAAGAGTTGCCAGTCGCTGGGCGGCATGCCTGGCGCGGCCACCAAGCGCGCAATAGACCAGAACGGGTCTTGCGGGGTCGAGCTTTACTTGATCCTTCATGGCGGTGGCAAAGTCCTCGCGGAGAAAGTCGAGATGCTTCGAGCCGGCGATGCGTCCCTGCTCCTTCACCTCCGGAGCTGTGCGGATGTCGAGGATGCTCACACTATTGGTTTCCACCAGAGGCGCGGCTTCCGCGACAGGGATTTCCCTCGCCACCGCGGGCAGAACCACGGGGGGTGGCAGCTTCTTGTCGGTATCAGCGGCATTGGCAGGGGTGGCGAGGGAACCCTGCAGCAACGCGGCGGCCGTGACAGGCAGCAGAAGCAAACGTGTGCGCCTTACGTTCATGTTCATGTTCATGTTCATGTTCATGTTCATGGGCAGCACACGGAGGTCTTGCCATGCGTGGCATGCAGGCAGATGGCAGAGAGGTACACATCCTCCATCGCAGCCACCTGGGCTTCGGCTCCGAAATTGGCGCGCACGGAGGCGGCGGCGTTGCGTGACAGGCGGGCCAGCTCAGTTGCGTCGCCCATGAGCTTCAGCATGGCTTCGGCAAGCTCCTGCGGACTCTTTTCTGGCACGAGCAGGCCGTCTTCTCCAGAGTGCACCGCTTCAGGAATGCCGCCGTGCATCGTGGCTACCACTGGCAGGCCCGTGGCCATGGCTTCCAGCATGGAATTCGGAATGCCCTCCTGGTCCTCCTCCTTGGTTTTCTGACTCGGATGGAGAAACATGTGGGCGATGCGGTACTGCTCCAAGAGTTGCTGCTGATCGAGCCAGCCAAGCATTTCCACATTGTCCTCGAGACCGAGCTTCCGCACGGACTCCTCAATCTTCGGCTTCAGCGGACCCTCGCCGCACAGCACATAGCGCACGTGCGGGTATGTCTCCTTCACCACGGCGAGCGCTTTCAGCGTGGTGAGGATGCCCTTCTTTTGAATCAAGCGACACGCCTGTACGAGCCGCCACTGTCCATCTGATGGTGGCTGCCGCACCTCCGCGTGAAGATGCTCCAGCGGGATGGGCGTGTGGTTCATGCGCAGCTTGTCCGCGGGACAACCCAGCTCCTCCAGCCGATCCAGCAGTGACTGGCTGCGAGCCATGACGAGACTGGCTTTGCGGAAGACGGTCTTCAGCTTGGTGACATATTCTTCCCTGTCGAGAAACTTGGAGACATCCACCCCGTGGAAGGAAACCACGAACGGTCCGCCCCAGGCTTCCAGCATGTCAAGGTAATGC
>JAEYUU010000223.1 GCA_023429545.1 Verrucomicrobiota bacterium | reverse complement strand
GTGGGCTCGGTGATGTTTAAAAGAGACAGACCACGACCAGATTGCAAACTCCCTCTGGGGGCAGCGCATTCACCATCTCGCCAACCGGGCCGCATTGCGCGCGCTGACCGCGCTGCTGCTGCTGGGGCCGAATACTCCGATGCTCTTCCAGGGTCAGGAGTTTGCCTCATCCTCACGATTTCTCTACTTTACCGATCATGATGCCGACCTCGCGGCTTGCGTGGGTGAAGGCAGGGTGAAGTTCCTCGAGCAGTTTCCCAGCATCGCCTCTGACAAGGCGCGAGCAGTGCTATCGGATCCGCAGAGCGAGGAAACGTTCCGGCGGTGCCAGCTCGATTTCAGCGAGAGGCAAAAGAACGAGGAGGTGTACCGGCTGCATCGGGATCTCATCCATTTGCGCAAAGCGGATCCGCTCTTCGGCAAGGTGAGACGCGGCGAATACGACGGCGCTCCTCTTGGGAGATCCGCATTGGTGCTGCGTTGCTTTGGCAAGGATCAGAACGATCGCCTGCTTGTGGTGAACCTCGGTCCTGCCTTGCACTTCGACCCGGCTCCCGAGCCCCTGCTGGCACCGGTGGACGGGTGCGAGTGGCAGCTTCACTGGTCCAGCGAAGATCCCTGTTATGGGGGCGGAGGCACGCCCCCGCTCGATTCAGAGGATAGCTGGAGCGTGCCGGCGATGTCGGCCGTCGTCCTCATCCCTTCGAAGCCATGACATCTTCTCTCACCCGACAGATCAACCTCGCGAATGCGGAGCGCTTGCAAGCGCGGAACATGCTCCGCCGCGAATGGCTCGTGACGAATGGCCTCGGTGGCTATGCGTCCGGAACCATTTCGGGCAAGGTGGCACGGCGCTACCATGGGCTGCTCGTTGCGGCTTTGCCTGCACCTCTGGGCCGCGTTGTCATGCTGAACCATCTGGAGGAACATCTGTGCCTGCCGGATGGACGAAGAATGCACTTCGGTGGTGACGAGCCGGCAGAGGACTCGAATGGCGACCACCAGCACCATGCTTATGAGTTCGGGCTGCGTGATGGCATGCCCTGGTGGCACTATAGAGTACACGGATACCAGTTCACCAAGACGCTCGTGATGGCCCATGGTCAGAACACGGTGTATATTGGTTATCACCTGGAGTCAGGACAGGACGAGCTCTGCGTCGAGCTGCGGCCATCCGTCCACTTCCGCAGACATGAGGATGATGTAGCCGGGCCCTTGGAAGATGCATACACGATTTTCATTCACGGCTGTCGGTATGAACTCACCACGGCGGAGCCATTCCAACCATTGCGCCTTTCCGCCCTGGCGCCAGAGTTCTCATTCACGCATGACGGCGGCAGGATATGGGAGCACCTCTACCAGACTGAGGCAGATCGCGGATATCAATCAAGAGGCACGCTGTGGAGCCCGGGCACCTTCCGGCTTGTGGCCACACCCGATGCCTCGGCGACACTCATTGCTTCCACGGAAGAATGGAGCCGCGTTCTCGCTCTGAAGCCGGATGAGATGTTGTCGACAGAGCTTGAGCGCAGGCAGCGTCTCATCTCCACCGCGGATCCGCGCGTGCGCGAAGGCGCGGCGGCGGAGTTGGTGCTGGCTGCGGACCAGTTCATCATCCGCCCGGCCGGACGCGTGGAAGACATCGCACGTGCTCGTGCCGCGGGTGACGAAGTGCGAACGGTCATTGCAGGCTACCATTGGTTCACCGACTGGGGCCGCGATACCATGATCAGCCTGGAAGGACTCACGCTCACCACGGGGCGCCATGCCGAGGCGGGCTGGATCCTGCGCACCTTTGGCCACTACATTCGCGATGGTCTGATTCCCAATCTCTTCCCCGAGGGCGAGAGTGAAGGCCTCTATCACACGGCGGATGCGACGCTCTGGTTCTTCCATGCACTGGATCGGTATGTGGAAGTGACCGGTGATCAACTCACCCTGCGTCTCCTTCTTCCGAAGCTTGCCGATGTCGCGGAACATCATCTGCGCGGCACGCATTTCGGCATCGGCGTGGATCCTGAGGACAGATTGCTCAAGCAGGGGCAGGAAGGATATCAACTCACCTGGATGGATGCCAAGGTCGATGGCTGGGTGGTCACGCCTCGACGTGGCAAGGCCGTGGAGATCAATGCGCTCTGGTACAATGCACTCCGCCTGCTTGCGGGATGGACTCGTGCCGAGCACGGGGACGCCCCGGCAAAACGCTACGATGATGAAGCAGACCGCGTCCATCGCTCCTTCAACCAGCGCTTCTGGTCATCCGAACTGGGTCACCTTTATGACGTGGTGGACGGCGAGGGAGGAAACGACAGCGCGTGCCGGCCAAACCAGATTCTGTCCATCTCGTTGCGGCACGAGGTGCTTGAAGCCACCCACTGGGAAGCGGTCTTCAACAAGGTCAAAAAGGAGTTGCTGACTCCCGTGGGCCTGCGGTCGTTGGATGCTCACCATGTTGTCTACAAGGCGCGCTACTTCGGAGACCTGCGTGCCCGCGATGCCGCATACCATCAGGGCACTGTGTGGGGGTGGCTTATCGGTCCTTTCATTGATGCGTGGCTCAAAATCAGGCCGGATGATGTGCAAGGAGCGCGCGGCTGCCTCAATGGCCTGGTCGCTCACATGAACGACGCCGGCGTGGGGACGCTTAGCGAGATATTCGACGCTGAGGAGCCTTATACCGCTCGTGGCTGCATCGCCCAGGCATGGACTGTGGCCGAGGCCCTGCGCTGCTGGGCAAAGACGACGGCGTGAACCTGACGCCTACTTTGACTTGGAAGTGCGCTTCTTCGAAGTCGATTTTTTGGCTGCCGGTTTCTTCTTCTTTGCCGCCCCACCTTTTCTTCCACCCTTCTTTGCAGGACTCTTGTCCACCTTTTTGCCCCGGCCGGAGCCGCTTTCCTTACCTCCCTTGGTCGACTTGTTGACCGTCGCCCATGCGCGCGCCTCTGCGGTCTTCTTGGAGACACCCTTCCTCTCGTAGCCTTCCTCGATGTGCTCCGCCTGGCGCTTCTGTTTGGACGTATACTTGGATTTGTCTCCTCTTGGCATGGCTGTCGTGGGTTTGGAGTTCAGTACGAAACCCGGCCGGTCTTCCCGCTCGCCGAATCCTGGAAGAGGGTGGCCCGAAAACCTTCATCGCCGAGCGCCTGCATGATTCTCTTCGGATCGGTGTCTTTGGGGCGGTAGCGCATCCATATCCCACCGGGGATCAGGAGGGCTGCTTCCACGCCTGGAATTCTGCGAACTACCTCAGCCGCGCGCTCCTCCTCAGCCTCCAGGTCCATGTTCGCGATCGCGACATCAAGCTCTGCAGTCATTGGTGACATGGCGGTGAAATGGGTTCTACGATCATCGCATGCGGGCTGGCGCGTGGATGCTGACCAGCCCAAGCCTTCGCGTTCTGATTTCCAACGCCCGGCATTTGGTTCAGCCCGGCAACCGCCACCGTGAGCACATGCGAACTGCTGCCAGACCATCAGGCTTCAGGCCTCAGGATGGCAAACCCAACCCAAGTTCATGGATTCTGCCCCCCCGTGGAAAGCACTGGCCACCGACTTTGATGGTACTCTTGCCCATGATGGCCTGGTCCAGCAGTCCGTGTACGACGCGGTAGCACTCGCCCGAGAGAAGGGCATCAAGGTCATTCTCGTGACCGGCCGCGAGCTGCGGGATTTTGAAGCAATGCAGCTTGATCTGCGCGTCTTCGATCATGTCGTGGCTGAGAACGGTGCGGTGCTGTACGAACCCCACACCGGGGTGCAAACGCTCCTGGCGCCTGCACCCTCCAAGGAGCTTGTGGAGATGCTGAAAGCCCACGGCGTGACCTCCATGTCCGTGGGCCTCACCGTCATCGCCACCTGGGCGCCTCATGAGATCGTGGCCATCGAATGCATCAAGGCTTTGGGGTTGGAATTGACCATTACCTTCAATAAGGGCGCCGTGATGATTCTCCCCACCGGGGTGAACAAGGCATCAGGCCTGACGGCCGCGCTCAAGGTTCTTGGAATCAGCCCGGCGGATGTTGTCGGTGTAGGTGATGCGGAAAACGATCATGCATTCCTCACCCTGTGCGGATGCGCCGTGGCGGTGCACAATGCTCTCCCGTCCCTCAAGGAGAGGGCACACTTTGTCACCCAGGGAAAAGCCGGCGAGGGGGTCGTCGAATTGATCGGTGTGATGGTGAGCGGTGATCTTTCTCCAGCCAGCCTTGCTCAAGTGGCATCATGAAAATCCTGATGATCGACGTGGGTGGGACGAACGTGAAGCTGATGGCCTCTGGCCGGAAAGCGGTGGCAAAGATTCCCTCTGGCAGGAAGATGACCGCCTCCCGCATGATCAAGGAGGTATTGAAGGCCACGCTGGACTGGGACTACCAGGCCATCACGATTGGCTATCCCGGCGTGGTGATGAATGGGCGCCCGGCCAGTGAGCCTCCCAATGTGGGCGGCGGGTGGCTGCGGGTCGACTACGAAAAGGCCTTCGGCATGCCCGTGCGTTTCATCAATGACGCCGGCCTTCAGGCGCTGGCCGCCCACACTTCAGGTCGCATGCTCTACCTCGGATTCGGCACCAGTACCGGAGCCACGCTCATTGTCGATGATGTCATCGTGCCTCTGGAGGTGGGCAGCTTGCACCTTCCGCACGGCAAGCGGTTCGGAAAGCACCTGTCTGACAAGGAATACCAGAAGCGGGGGAAGAAGCGTTGGAGACGAACGGCGGTTGCCGCCATCGAACTCCTCCGCGAGGTGTTCAATCCCGATACGATCATTTTGGGCGGAGGCAACTCCGATGCCATCCAGCCACTCCCACCCAAATGCCGGCAGCAGGACAATCGCGCGGCCTTTCGGGGTGCGTTGCGCCTGTGGCCGGGTGCAGACATGCTGGCCGAACCCTACGGGGCGTCGTGGCGGATTACGCGAAAGAAGCCGAAACGCTCCCGGGCCAAGTGAATCGAAAGCGCTGACGCCAGCCCAGAGCTACAGCTCACCCGCCAGCGCCTTCATCATCGCCGCCTGCCGTTCCTGCACCACCGCCCTTCCCTTCGCCGCCTTCTCCCACGCGGCTGCAGGATCCTTGGCCATGGCAAGCACCGCCGGGGCGATGCGCGTGATGTCGTCCTCATTGTCGAGGTCGAAGAGCCAGTCATCCAGACCAATGTCCCGCCACATGAGCCCCTTGCTGGTCTGCTCCTTGAAGCGGCAGACAATGGCAGGAACTCCATTGCCAATGCACATGATGGGACTGTGCATCTCATTGCCAAAGAGGCCACCGGATTTCACATACGTGCTCAGCGCCTCATCGGTGATCCAATAGTTCTCCCGCCATACCACCTTCGCCTTCACGTCGTCCGGGAGAGGGTTGTAGAGCATCTCCCTGCCGATCTCCATCTGGCTCTGGTCCTCGGGGCAGAGCAGCACCTTGAGAGGAGTCTCGCGCACCACGGAGATGATGGCCTCCCGCAGCGGCGCATGGTCGTGCTCCTTCATCTGAGTGCTGTATTCATAGCGACGCTTGTCCTCCGCCGTCATCTCCTTGTGATGGATCTTCCAGTAGGGCGTGTAGCGCAGCCGCGGGATGCAGCAGAGAAACTTCCCCTCCTCCAGCTTGTTCGCCTTCATGAAAGCGAGCGCCGCGTCGTCATTGCGCAGGTCCACGCCAAAGGCGCCATCCGGACCGAACTCCATGACGGGACATTTGCAGCCATGGTCCTTCGCGTGCTGCAAGGATACGGAGTCGCGGAAATACACGAACTTCGCGCCACTGAGCAGTTCCATCAGCTCAGGGCTGCCATTTGAGTTGGTGATGCCCGCCACGCCATAGGGCTTGCCGGTTTCATCGCGCCATTTCTTCACATGTTTCTCCGCCACCAGAGAGGGGCCGGAACCATGCAGCAGGAAATCACACTCCTTGAGCGCAGCCCGGAGCATGTCGACGCCTTCCACAATTTCCACCTTGGGAAAGCGCTTCTGCAGCATCTCCTTCACCCCGTTGTCCACCTTGCTGGGCCACAGCCGCACCTCCACATCCGGGAGGTGCTTCTCCAGAATTGCCAGCATGCCGGGAGTATGGGCAATGTCTCCAATGTTCACCGTCTGCCATGAGGAGCGCAGCAGCACCCGGCGCGGACGCGTACCCTGCGCGGGCAAGGCGGCCGAAAGTGCGGCCAGAAAGGAACTGGTGAGGAGATGGCGGCGGTTCATGATGTTACTTGCGTATCAGAACAGGTCCCTGATGGCAAATCTCGGACAGGCATTCTTGCAGATCCCTGCCAGCGCCTATTGTGACCTCCCCTTCCCGTTTTGTGGCCGGGGCCGGACCACGCTTGTCATCCGGCCTGGTGGGGTTTACATGAATTCCAACCCCAGTTTGGGGATTGCTCCCACATGAAAGCCTTGCTGGAAAAAATACCTGTGACCGCACAGGAGTCGTTCCATTGCGAGATCATCCGCGCGCCGGACTTCGGCACACCCTGGCATTTTCATCCCGAATTTGAGCTGACCCTCGTGCTCAAGAGCAGCGGCTACCGCATGGTGGGGGACAACATCACCCTGCTCCAACCCGGCGATCTCGTGTTTGTAGGTTCGAATCTCCCACACGTGTGGCACCAGGACCAGCCACGCAACGGTTC
>JAEYUU010000106.1 GCA_023429545.1 Verrucomicrobiota bacterium | reverse complement strand
CCGTCACTCTTGGTCACCATGTGGTCGAAGTAGCCGAAGCCAAAAGGATTGAGCGCCGGACCGTGCTTTCCGAAATTCTTCGAACCGCTCATGCCCTGGTCATAGTGCATGCCACGTTGGGAACCATTCGTGCCGCTAAAGACTCGACCTTGGGCATCAATCTCCGTGCTGAAGGTATTGCCGCCGCCCTCCGCATAGATCTCAAATACCGTCGTCTTTGGGTGAAAGCGCCAGATGTGCTGCCCTTCGAACTTCACGTTCTTGGACACCTTGCTGGATACATTCCCCTTGGTGGTGCTGCCGTTGGCGCCGTAGATCCATCCATCCGGGCCGAACTGGATGCTGTTGGCAACGGCGTGCGTGTCCTCAAGGCCGAAGCCCTTCAAGGCCACCTCCGGGTCAGAGTCGGGCACGTCATCCTCGTTCGCGTCAGGATAAAAAAGCAGGTAGGGCGGATTCATCACCCAAATGCCACCCGCGCCCTTGATGGCCGCCGTGGCAATGTTCAGGCCCTCGATGACCGTCTTGTGGCTGTCGAGCGTGCCATCACCATCCGTGTCCTCAAAGACCACGACCTTGTCCGCGCCCTTCGCTCCTTTCGGTGGAGGCTCGGGGACCTTGTCGAACACAGCACGGAGGTGCTGGTCATACTTCAGAATCTTGAGGCCGGCGGGGAACTGGTACTGCCGGTAGAGCGTGACCCAGAGACGCCCGCGCGAGTCCCAGGACATGTAGAGCGGCTGCTCCACCAGCGGCTCGGAGGCCATGAGATCGATGGCGAAACCATCGCGCATCCGGAACGTCTTCAGTGCTTCCTGCGGAGACGTGGGCGGAGTGTCATCACGCAGCGTTCCGCGGCCCTGGTACTCCGTCATGATCTTCTTCACCTCATCATTACCGGCAGGCGCGGCGTCCTCCGCTGGCAGGATGACTGGGAGGCAGAGCAATGCCAGGGCAGGGAGGGCAAGACGGAGCATGGTGCGGGTACGGTGAAGAGCGTCGGATTGTTGCGCGGGCGGGGCGGATGACGGTTACGCGGGGATGCCACGGGGTTCCCAGCCGTTGGTAACCGGTGGTGATACGAAAGTGCGGGCAGGCTCCAGACGCCTTCCCGACAGGAAGGTTCACGCCACCCGGTTGATTTCTGAATGAGCACACAACCAGCCCCCCAGGCGAAAGCGATGAAGCGGTTGTCTAATGACAGGCCAGCGATGTGAGTTGATCATTGAGCAAGCGAAGCACAGCAGGTCCCGCGCCCCCATGTATCGCCATCGTACAGCCTGACGCATGCATCCCGGATCTTCGCCTTCGCTCTATTCGCTGCGCTCCTGGTGGCTGTGGTTGATCATTTTTTCGCCGGCCGCTTTCCTGCTGTCGGAAATGGTACCTCTTCTGGTGCCCGTACCCTGCCTGGACTCGTGGTCCTTCGTGCAGCAATACCGGGAACTGATGGAAGACAGGTACAGTTGGGAGCGGTTCTTCGCGCCGAACTACGCACACCCCTCCGCAGTGGGGAAGGCCATCTACTTCGGCGTACTGCGTTTCCTGGGAGGGAACGTGGTGGTGCTGCCGGTATTAAGCTGGCTCTTTTCCGTGGTCATCGCCGTATGTGTGTACCGGCTGGCACGGCCGCAATGGGATGATGCCAGGTGGCTTCCCACGGGGATTCTGTGTTGCGTCACCTTGATCATCTTCACGGCGGCACAGGGCGAAGTCTGGCTGTGGGACTTCGTGTTTCAGAACTTCATTCCCGGTGTGTGCCTGGCCGTGGGGCTGTGGCTGCTGCTCACGGGCGGACTTTCCGCATGGCGGCTCGTGGTGGCCGCGGTCCTCAGCGTGATTTCCATCCACTCGTTCGCCACGGGATACCTCGTGCCCGTGCTCTTCAGCCTAGCCATCTGGCGCGGCATGCGTGGCAGAAGCACCGTGTCCAAGATATGCTTTGTGGGTGCATGGCTGTTCGCGCACGGCGTGATTGCGTGGCTGGCTCTGACAGCGCCGGGAGCGTCTGATGCGGAGGAGGGCGTACCCGTCAGCGCGCTGCTGGATCGGCCCCTGATGCGGGTGCACTTCCTGCTCATCATCCTGGGCAACATCCTGGGCAAGGGCACGGTCTTCGAGCCTTCTACGCTTTGCGCGGTGCTCGGTGGCGCCCTGTTGCTGGTGTTCGTCGGCTGCATGGCTTTTGTGTGGCGGCGCAGGAATGACCGGGAGTTCACGACGGCAGCATTGCCTTGGATGGCATTCGCCCTCTATGGCCTCGGTTCAGCAGTGCTCATCACCTTGGGGCGGATGCAGAACTCGCTCGACAATGCGCTCGACGAACGTTTCGGCACCTTCACGGTCTTCTTCGTCTTCGGGACGTTTCTGCTGGCGGCCACGGTGCTGCGCCAGATGGCGGCCGCGGGTTCCTCATGGTTCCCCGCAGTCCGCCGCGTCGTGGGTCCGGCCTTCGCCATCCTTTTGGCGGCACTTCTTATCAACTGGGGGCTGGGGTTGAATTTGATGCGCATCAAGCACAGCCGCATGGATCAGGAGCGCGCGCTGCTCACCTTCGCCCGGGTCATGCCTCTGGAGAACAACGAATGGATGCTCGCGCGCATCACGCGCAAATCGTCCTTCGGTCTTTCCATCTTTCTTGCGGACCACGGCCTGCTCAACGGTGTGCAGTTCGCCAAGGACCGGAACATCGAATCCTTCAAGCGTGGAAAGAAACTGGGCGGCAAATGGGCACGACTGGATGCTCCGGTGGCGTTGGGAGATGGGCGCTGGCAACTTACAGGCATGGGAGGACTGTCCGTGGACAACGTGGCGGATCTTATCCTGATCACCGCGCAAGGCGCGACTGGTCCCGAGGAAATTGTGGGGCTGGCCGCCACACTGATGCGGACGAACTTTTTTGACCGGCAGAAGGAGGTGCGGTCCAATCCCCAGTACTACCTCGGCTGGTCGCACACGCTGAACGAAAAGGCGCTGCCGGCAGGACCCATCACGATGCGCGCCTATGTGCTGGATCAGGACAAGCGGGTGGTCCATCCCATTGAAGGCATCCACCGCCTCAGGGATCCGGAAGCGAAAGCCTCGATCGGTGTCCACAAGCCCCCTGGCGACACACCCAAGGCACTTCGATGAAACGGAGAGCGGCTGGAATCACATGCCTGCCGTCGGGGTTCCCAAGGCAGTCAGACCCCTTTGGTCCTATTCCAAGAACCTGGCCTTCAGTTCCGGTGTGGGGATCATGCAGGTCTCCTTCTGCCCAAACCAACGATAGCGGTTCCGTGCAATGAACTTGTAGATGGGGTCACGGAGGAACCGTGGCAGTATGATGGCGGCGTAGAACAGCGGCCAGCCGCCTCCCAGGTGGCGGGTAACGCGCAGGGCGGCGGTGCTTTCACGATAAGCCCAGCCATCTTCCACCAGCACAAAGCTGTCCAGTTGGGTGGGGTCCAATCCATGCTTCCGCATCAACTCCTGGCCAGCAGGAGATTGCAGTGAAGCAAAGTGGAAGACGCCACGTGGGTCGCGCTCAATGATGAAGCGCACCGCCCAGGCGCAAAGATTGCAGACGCCGTCGAAGAGGATGATGGGCGGAGAAGAGTTCAAGTGTGTTTATGATGTCTTCAATAGAGGTACGATTGAAAGCGGGATGCGGCCCCTTGGGGGAATTTATGATTTTTTGATTTTCGATTGATGATTTGGGCTGGGCTTCAATGAAATCGAAAATCATCAATCAAAAATCATAAATCTCTTCACGTTCCAAAGACGGTCATCTCGAGCTTCTGCTTCAGTTCATCCAGCAGTTCCTTGTCTGCTACTTTCTGGCCCGCCTTGTCCTGCACATAGATGGAGTCGAGCGCCACTCCCTTCTCGGTATTGATGCGTGCGTGGCAGATGTTCAGACCTGCCTGCCCGATATGACGGAAGACATCATACAGCAGACCGATGCGGTCGAGCGCCTGGAGTTCGATGACGGTGTAGTCGGGACTGATGAGGTGATTGAAGTACACGCGCTGCGGCACCTCAGCGGCCATTTCTTCGAGACCTTTGAAAGGTTTGCGGACCTCCGCGATGGCCTTGCTGAAATCGAACGCATGCGTCTCGAATGCCTCCTCGATGCTGGACTTGATGCGGGCCTTCGTCCGGTCATTGCTCACAGGCGTGAAGTCCGTGCGGCACACGCGGAAAACGTCCAGCACGGTATCGTCCTGCCGCTGGTACAGGTCCGCGGCAAGAATCGTGATGCCCTGTGCGGCCAGGGCGCCGGCCACGCGTGCCAGCAGCAGATGTCGATCCCAGGAGACGACGATCAGTTCGCTGCAGCCCTGCTCAGGATGATCAATCCAGAACAACTCGGGCAGCAGGCTGTCTCCTGGTCTGCCCTTGACCAGCTTCTCGAAGAACTGGCGGTACACCTTGATGTGCTGCACGATGGTGTCCGCGCTGCGGAAGTTGAAATAGCTGCGCGGCATCTTCTCGAAATGCGCGCTGATCTCCAGATCATATGTGGAGTCGAGCATGCGGTGCACCTCTCCCTGGAGTTCCTTGAGCGGAGCACTGCCGCTGCGCACGTAGTCGGAAGGATCATCAAGATACCGGATGGTGCTGTGATAGAGATGCAGCAGGAGACTCTCCTTCCACGAATTCCAACTCTTGTCGCTGGTGCCGCGGGAGTCCGCATGGGTGAGCACCAGCAGCGTGTCCAGCTGCTGCTTGTTCTTCACGATGGCAGCGAACTCAGAGATGACCTTGGGGTCATCCAGGTTCTTCGTGGTGGCCGTGCGGTAGAGGGTGAGATGATGATCTATCAGGAACATCAGCAGCCTGCGGCGGGAGCCTTTGATCTGCAGACGCCGGCACACCCGGTCGGCCAGCGCGGCACTCGCATCTGAGTGGGTCTCCGTGTTCTCCGCGCGCCCTGAATCATGCAGGATGAGCGCGAGATAGAGTACGAAGGGATCCTGCACCTCATGGAAGAGCCGCTGAAACAACTGCATGCCCGGCTTTGGCGTGCCGGCAAGTTCGTCGAGCTTGTCGATGGTGCGCAGCGTGTGTTCATCCGCCGGATAACGGTGGAAGAACTCGTGCTGCACCAGATTGGTGAGAGCACCGAATTCGGGAAGGTATCGCCCCAGGAAGCCCACCCGGTGCATCTGGCGGAGGACTCGGGCCACATCACCCTTCTGGCTGAGGATGGCCTCGAAACTCTCGCGAACCGTCTTGTTGTAACGGAAGACTCGGTTGATGAGCGCCCAGTTTTTCTGCACGAGCTGGAACAATTCCGGGCTCAGCCGCAAGTGTCGCTGCTGCGTGTGCACAAAGAGGCGCATGAGTCGCGGTGGGTCCTCCTTGAAGATGTCATCATTCTCCGGGTGGATGCGATCATCACGGCTGATGAATCCATCGAAACGCTCCATGGGTTTCTCCGTGCGGCGCAACAGGCGGGCCACGAGGCTGGGCTTCTCCTCTGCCAGCGCCTGAAGGTGGAAGCGGTCCATCAGCTCATTCCCGCGATGCAACAGGACTCCACTGTGCGTGTAGTAGTCCCGCATGAAGGCCTCGATGCGTTGCAGGATCTTCTTTTGCGGATATTCCAGATTGGTCGCCACCACGCCCTGGAGGCGCAGGGTAAGGATGTCCGACTCACGCCCCTCGATGTAGTGCAACTCGGTGCGCGTACGCAGGATAAAGTCATACGCACGCTCCATGTCGCGCACGGCATTCATCGGAAAAACGCCCAGCTTCACCAGGTCGCGCAGATTGGTGGTGCGATGCTTCGCGTAGGACATCCACAGTGCGTTGTGGTAGTCGCGCAGGCCTCCGCAGCCATTTTTCACGTTGGGTTCCTGCACGGAGGGGGTGCCTTCGTGCTTGGCATGGCGGGCCACAAGGTCCTGCTGACGAAGCAAAAGGAACTGGGTCTCCTTGCCATCCATACACTCCTTGTCATAACGGCGCTTCAGCTCCTCGAAAGGCTCCGCATTTCCCGCAACGAGCCGCGCCTCGATGAGGGCGGTCTTCACGTCATTTTTCTCATTCGCCAGCGCGAGGGTATCGCCCACGGTGCGGGTGGACTTGTCCCCCACGGGCAGCCGCAGGTCGAACATTGTCGTGATAAAGGCCGTGATAAACGGAGCCACGCCGGGAGGGATCTTGGCTCCGTTGCCGTTGAGCAGAAAAAGCAGATCCACATCGCTCTGGGGATTCATGTGGCGGCGGCCGTAGCCACCCGTGGCTACGAGGCTGATCTTCAGATTCCGGGCATCCGTGGCATCGTCGCGCAGGAGCAGTTCGTTCCACAGGTGCTTGAGCAGGACGTCGATGAAGTCCGAGCGCATCTCGCACACCTCCACGCCACCGCGTCCCGCCTTGTGCATCATGCGGATACGGGCTTCCTCGATTTTCCGGAAACGCTTGAAGGTGCGCAGGATCTCCGCGGAGGAGCGGGGCTTGCCGGTGGTATTGGCCAGCGCTTCGCGCGCGCGGGTGGAGAGTTTCTTGACGAGTTGGGCCATGTACCGGGTGAAAGGGGGAGGTCGGGCCGCGGGAGAAGGCAGTGGGACCTGTCAAAAGGTCACGACTGCGTGCACCGGGCCAAAAGCTTCCAACTTGCCACGACCGTGGAGAAAAGCCAGTTCGATGAAGAAGACGGAACCCAGAATATTGGCTCCTGTCTGCTGGAGCAAGGTGAGCGCCGCTCCTGCTGTGCCGCCGGAGGCGAGGAGATCATCCGCAAGCAGCACATTTTCATTGGGTTCCACCGCATCATCGTGCATTTCGAGACAGGCGGAACCATACTCCAAAGCATAGTCCACACCCCGGCTTCTCCAGGGGAGCTTGCCCTTTTTCCGGGCGGGGACAAAGCCGCAGCCGAGCCGGGCGGCCAGCATGGCGCCGAAGATGAACCCGCGGGCGTCGATTCCCACAACCTTGTCCACCCGCTGGCCTTCCACTGTCTCTGCCATGCCGTCCACAGCGAGATTCAGAAGCTCGCCGTTACCCAAAACAGGGGTGATGTCCTTGAAAAGGACGCCCGGCTGGGGAAAATCGGGCACATCACGGATGGCATCTCGCAGGCGCTGAAGGGAAGAAGGTGACATGGAGCGCTATGGTGCATGAGCGAAGCCGGGTGGCAAGCACGTAAGCATTTGTGTGGACCGTGAAAGCCAGGGTGGGCGGGGTGGAAAATCCCCGTCGGACTGGCAGCCCGGCCCACCTTGTGCCAGATTGTCCGTTCCATGGAATCCCCCCGCCTCTACCTGCTCCTCTCCACGATCGCTTTCGTGGCGGGGCTCGTGCATGCGATTGTAGCCATCCGGGCCGGCCAGTGGCGGGAAAGCCGCTGGCACATCGTGCCCATGGCGATTGGATTCTTCTTCCAGACCCTGTTCCTTTATGAGAGGGTGAGGGTGCATGGGCACTGTCCCAGGACGAACCTGCTGGAAATCTACATTTTCATCGGGTGGTCACTGGTGCTGCTGTATTTCCTGGTGGGCACGACGTACCGGTTGTCACTGCTGGGGGTCTTCACAGCGCCGCTGCTGGCTGTGTTGCAGACCTTCGTGCTGCTCTCCCCGATGCCCGCGCCCTCCGCCAAGGTGCTGGCTGACAAGGTGAACCCGTGGCTGGAGATGCACGCCTCTCTGGCGCTCATGTCGTATGCCGCCTTTGCCCTGGCCTGCGTGACGGGGGTCATGTTTCTCATGCAGGACTACCTGCTCAAGAGGCACCGCATTCACGCCCTCTTCCACCAGTTGCCGCCCATCCAGAATCTTTCGAAAGCGGTGGTGCGCATGGTGGGCCTCGGCGTGGTGCTGCTGAGCGTGGCCATGGTGTTCACCTTCAAGATTGTCGACCCCATCCCTGTCTCGAAACTCTATGTGGGTTGGGGCGTGCTGGCCTTTTATTCGGTGATCCTCCTGCTCATGTGGTTTCACACGCTCGGCTCACGCCACACCGCCTGGCTGGCAGTCCTTGGATTTGCCGCCCCGTTCCTGTCTCTCTGGGTCGTAACTTCCCGCTCATAGCTGCTTCGCCCCTCCTTTCCTCTCCTCACCCGTCATCCATGCTCCTCTGCCTCGGCCTGAACCATCGCACAACTCCCATTGAGTTGCGCGAGCGGCTGGCCTTTGCCGAGACCAAACAGCCCGAGGCCGCGCGGCAAATCCAGGGGCTCAAGGGATTTGAGGAAAGCGTGGTGCTCTCCACCTGCAACCGCGTGGAGCTCTTCGCCTCCTGCGATGATGCCAGCGGCGATCGTGCTCTGGATGTGCTCTTCGACTACCTGGTAGACCATTTCCAGCTCACGCCGTCACAGCGCGAGGAACTTAGCTGCTACCGCCTCTCTCAGGCGGATGCCGCACGGCATCTCTTCCGCGTGGTGAGCGGTCTGGACTCGATGGTGCTGGGCGAGACAGAAATCTTCGGCCAGGTGAAGGCTGCCTATGATACGGCGCTGAAGACGGGCACCACGGGGCGCATGCTCAACAAGCTCTTCCAGCGCGCCTTCAGCGTGGGCAAGCAGGTGCGCAATGAGACGAACATCCAGCGGGGCTCCACCTCCGTGGGAAGCGTGGCCGTGGATGTGGCGGCTAAGATTTTTGGCAGCCTCAAGGATTGCCGCGTGCTGCTCATTGGCGCCGGCGAGATGAGCCGCACCTGCGCACAGAGCCTGCTCTCACGCGGGGCGAAAAGCATCATCATCTCAAACCGCTCCCACGATCGCGCGGTGGAACTCGCGAAAGAAATGGGCGGTGAAGCCCTGCGCTTTGAGAGTTGGGAGCGTGCCGTGCACGAGGTGGACATCATCATCAGCAGCACCAGCGCGCCCCATTTCGTGGTCACGCCGGAACTGGTGACCCCCGCCATGCGCCGCCGCCATGGACGCCCGCTTTTCATCATCGACATCGCGGTGCCCCGCGACGTGGATCCACGCATCAATGACATCGAGGATGTTTACCTTTACGACATGGATGCGCTAAAACTCATCGCGGATGAAGGCCGCCGTGACCGCGAGCGCGCCCTGGCGCAGTGCGAGGAAATCAACGAAGAGCAGTTGCGGAAGTTCGGGTATCACGAAGATTCGCCCCCCCTCCCGGTGACCGTCACCAAGCTGCCGGACCCACCCCTGAATCTCGAAACCTCGAACCAAGAACCTTGAACGACAAAGCGCTCATCCTCGGCACGCGTGGCAGTGAACTCGCACTCTGTCAGGCAGACATGGTCACCGCCGCACTGAAGCAGGCCCATCCTTCCCTCAAGGTGGAGCGCCGCATCATCGCCACGTCTGGCGACAAGCGGCCTGACCTGCGCTTCAGCGAGTTCAACCAGGTGGCGCACGTGGACAAGGGCATCTTCATCAAGGAGCTCGAGATGGCGCTGGAGTCGGGTGAGATCGATTTCGCCGTGCACAGCCTGAAGGACGTGCCGAGTGACCTTGCGGCAGGCTTCGCCATCACCGCCGTGCTGCCCCGTGCCAATACCGAAGACGTGCTGCTCACCCGGGAGGGCTGCACGCTCACGACGCTGCCGGTGGGTGCAAAAATCGGCACCAGCAGCGTGCGCCGGCAGCGCATGATTCGCTGGCGCAGGCCGGATGTGCAGGTGGAGGAGATTCGCGGCAACGTGCCCACGCGCGTGAGGAAGCTTTTTGCCCCTTCTCCGCTCGATGGCATCCTGCTGGCACGCGCCGGGCTGGAGCGTCTGGGCCTGCTGAAGGGCGATGCGGTGGAACTGGATGGCAGGCGCCTGCCTGCCTGCATCCTGGGTGGCGATGATTTTCTACCGGCCGCTGGACAGGGCGCCATCGGCATCGAGATCCGTGTGGGTGATGAAGCCACACGTGCAGTGCTGCAG
>JAEYUU010000071.1 GCA_023429545.1 Verrucomicrobiota bacterium | reverse complement strand
CAAGGGAGCAGGCTATGAGACCTGGCACCTGGGAAAGAAAGGGAACACGGCCACGAACATTCAGGCAACCTTTGAGCACAATCACTACATCGCCGATGACCAAAAGGAACGCCAGAACGGCGAGCCTGGCCGGGACTATGTGGACGGCGCCATCAAATTCCTCACGAAGGAGCGCGACAAGAGCCGCCCCTTCTTTGTGTATCTTGCCTTTGGGAACCCTCATGACCCACGCGTGGCCGCCGAACCATACATGAAACTCTATGAACGTGACGCCATCCCGCTGCCGGAGAACTATGCTCCGCAACATCCCTGGAACATCGGATCCAACACAGTTCGCGATGAACTCCTCGCCCCCTTCCCACGCACCCCGGACGTGGTACGCCAGCATTTGCACGACTACTATGCCGTCATCTCCTGCATGGACGGACACATTGGCCGGCTGCTAAAGACACTGAAGTCGATGGAACTGGAGGAAAACACCATCATCATTTTCTCCTCGGACCACGGTCTCGGGATGGGCAGCCATGGACTGCTCGGAAAGCAGAATGTGTATGACGATGGCTTCCGTGCGCCACTGGTCTTCGTGGGGCCGGGCATCCCACACGGTCGTACCAAGGCGCTCTGCTACCTGATGGACATCATGCCGACCATCTGCGACCTCGCCGGCGCCACGAAGCCCCAGGGTATGGACGCAATTAGTCTCGCGCCCGTACTGGAGCGCAAACAGGAGTCCATTCGCGATGCCCTCTTCCTCTCCTACACAAACACCCAGCGAGCCATCCGCGAGGCGCGGTGGAAGTTGATTCGCTTCCCTCAGATCGACAAGACGCAACTCTTCGACCTGTCCGATGATCCGGGTGAGGTGAATGATCTGGCTGGGCAACCCGAACAGGCGGAACGCGTTGAGGCGATGATGCAAAAGCTGGCCGCCCTGCAGCAGCAGGTGGGCGATGACGCGCCGCTCAAGGTCGAATCCCCTGCCCCGGCAGAATTTGTGGCGCCCACCGAGGAGGAGCGCGCGAAGCTCAACCAGCCGGCGCGGGACAAGGGTGCCAAAGGGGGCAAAGCGGGCAAGCCAAAGTCAGCGGCTCAATAGGCCAGGGACAAATCCCGCACATGAATTAAGGAAAATCCTCCTTCCAGGCGGATTTCTGCCTTGACTACCGGCGACCAAGCCTGATTCACTTTTGCGGATGAATTACCGGAGCATAACCATGCCGGCCTGGATTCTCGCCATCGCGCTGGTGGCAGGCATCCCAGGGGCCTTGAAGGGGCAGAACGTCACCGGCACTACGGGTGCTCCAGACACCGGACTGAAACTCCAGCAGACCAATGTCCACGGCCTTCTCATCCTCTCCCTTCCCAGTGGCGAGGCTGGAAGTGCCTCCAAGATGAGCGCGATCGCCCTGGATGCGGACAAGGGGTCTTCCGCCGCCGTGAGCTTCAACCAGCCGGTGGGTGAAATGATGTCCAAAGCGCTCGGTGAAGTGGCCAAGTTCACCCAGCTCAACAACAAGGGCTGGCCCAAGGGCTATACCATCGAGCTCTCTTTCGCGGACAAGTATTCGGACAAGGATGGCCCCTCCGCCGCCGTGGCCTGCGCCCTACTGCTGCACTCCCTCATCACCGGGAAGGCTCTCGACCCTGCCTTTGCCGTGACGGGTGACATGAATGCGGACGGAAGCGTGCAGCCGATCGGTGGCGTGGAGGCAAAGATACGAGGTGCCACCAAGGGGCACTGCAAGATCATCGGCATCCCGCTGAAAAACGAATCCGCGCTGGGAGACCTGCTGCTTACGGACGGCCCAAGGCCATTCGCCAGCATCCAGATCTACAGTATCAGCCAGTTCACTGATGCAGAGGCCCTCGCGCTGAATGAAAAGCCAGCGGCCACGCAAGCGACCGTGGCGGAAATGACCCGGGTGCAGGAACTGCTCATGCGTGCTCCGGCGCAGATGGGATCCTGGCTGCGCAACCAGCACGTGGTAGCCAAACTACAGCAGGTACTCAAGGACTCGCCGAACAACCTCTCCGCCAAGTACCTGCTGATGCATGCCACGGGCAAGGTGCCGCAGACTCTTTCGCTGGCAGGTTCACTCAATGCCATCGACAACGCTGCGGCAGATCTGGTCTCCGCCATCAAGTCCAAGAGGAGCAATGCCTCCTCCTTCTCTTCCGTGGGCGGAACGTCGGTGGGCAGCAATATCACCCGTCTGCAAGCCCTCCGTGCGAGATGCGACATGCGAGCGAGGGCCTATGCAGACGCCATCATCCGCTTTGGCCATGCTGTGAAGGAGGCCCAGGATCGCCCGCCAAACTCAGGCGCCCGCGCTCAGGTCTTGATCAACGCCATCAATGGCTCAGCCAAGATGGTGGAGACCGAGTTGGACCGGCTGCTCAGTGATCCCAAGGTGCGCGAGGAGTTAGAATCGTGATTTGATATGGTCGCTCGTGCATGACCGTCAGCGCTTCCGCGTGAGCATGATCTCATTGCCCTCCGTGTCCACACACATGGCCAGGTGCGGCGGCTCACCGTCCTCCGGTTGGGGTTCGCGGATCATTTGACCACCAGCAGCCACGATCTCCGCGGCTCCCGCGATGACGTCCGGCACTTGAAAACTCAGGCCCGTCCACGTGCGCTTACCCTCTCCTCCACCATGAATGCCGATGATGCCATCGCAGATCGTCACCTCGCTGATGATCTCATTTTGCTTCAGGACGCGCCCGCCGAAGACGTCGGTGTAAAACTTCACGGCGCGGCCCATGTCCGCCGCCCAAATCACATACTTGAGTCGCTCCACAATCATGGGGTGGACTCTGGCATGAGGGGGCGAGGAGGACAGGGAAAGTTTACGGGAGATTTCAAGAGTGCCCCGCCCAGACTCAGGCCTTGCGGAAGAACCATGAGCGATAGGCCAGCTCTCCGGATTGCAAGGCCGCGTACACCCGCGACCCAGGGACCCCGGCAAAATCCCGACCGATGGCATGCAGGAACCCTGGCAAGCGCTCACGGACGAGGGCAAGGCTGCGCGCAGCGTTGCATTCCATGCCACGGAGCACCTCGGCTCTGATGTCGCGTGATTGGACAATCTCCAGCGGCGCGGCGGCTACCACTGTCTCCCATGCTGTGAACAGATCTCGGAAACGAAAATCCGCATAGAGAAAATGCCCACCGGGTCGAAGCACGCGGGCGACCTCCGCCAGGAATCCCGGAAAATCGGGGTAACAATGCGACGCCTCGACATTGATGACGGCATCCAGCGAGCTGTCTGGAAACGGGAGCATCTGTGCATCGCCCTGCAGGAAGGTGAGCGCCTTCACATGATGACGCTGCTTGCAGAACTGGACGCCTGTCGGATTGAGATCGAGACCAGTATACTTCGCAGGGTGCATGGTACGAGTGATCCACGACGCCCCTCCTCCGTGTCCGCAACTCACCTCAAGCACCTCCCTGCCGCTCAGGTCCACTTGCGAGGCCACGTGATGGTAAAGCTGGATACAGGCGCGATGTGGCTCGTCCTCGGGTGATAATGGCAGCCCTACCGGTGGATCGGTTTCGAAGGCATAATTCAGAAACAGAACCTCCTCCCCACGCAGCCGTCGAGTCAGGAAAGGATACCACATCCGCCAGATGGCATTGCGGATGCATCCCACGGACAAGATTCGCTCAAGAAAGGACATGGTCTTTATCATCAAACCACCAGCACCCGCAGACTCGATGCGGAGAAGGCATCACGCAGCCGCTTCAGCTTCGTCCCGGGCAGCGAGCGCAGTGCGGAGGGAGCCTTCTTCGCGCCTGTCATGAAGTGACGCAGCGCCGCCACGAACAGCGCTGGCTGATCGCCCATCGGAATGCCCAGCTCTTCGGGGAAAATGGCATCCAGAATCGCAAAGGAAAACTCCGTCTCCCCGGACAACTCCATCGCCCAGCGTAGCACCGTTTCCGCCGGGGGCATCGCAGGATATCGCTGCGCCACCAGTGTCAGCAACTCTGCCCGAGCCGGCACGTTCATCAGCAGTGCTAGGAAGAAGCGGTGCTCCGGCTCGGAGATGGAGCTGCGCATCTCCTTGATGAGATCCCGCCGCACGTTCTCCTCAAGCGTGGCCGCGACCCCCCATGCCAGTTCACCGTGCTTTTCCTCGAACGCCAGGAGCACCGGCTCCCACTCCTCAAGCTCCTCCAGGTGCCCCATGCAATGCTGCAGGATGAAAAACCCGCGCTCGAAGTCCAATTCCGCAACCATCTCCAACACAAGCTCCGCGTAGCCTGGGTCCCCGGACTGCTCGAGCACCTCGAGGAGCTGCTTGCGGCGCATGGTAAGCGTGTCATTGAAGATCGGATCCAGTGCGATGTGCGGCGGCAGGTAATTGAATTGCGGTCCCGTGCCAGGATCATGCTGCGTGCGCACCACCACGGTGACGGAGGGGGTATCCAGGTGGAAGAGCGAGTGAATGCAGCGCTGGCCAGAGATAATGGGCACGGTGCGGCCTGTCTCCAGCAGTTCGATGTGGGTCATGCGCACATCTCCCACACGGAAGTGCGGCGTCACGGGCTGCGCGTTCTCGAAGACGTAGTGCGCATGGATGCTGGATCCCGCCATGACATGAAAGGCGCCGGAGAACTCGTGCTGGTGGATGTCCGTGGTGCCATCCAGCCAGAAAAGAATCTGGATGTAGAACCGCGGATGATTGTACACCACGAGTTCCGGCTGGCCGAAGCCCGAGTCCGTCTGGAGAGGTTGCTCATCACTCAACAGGAACTCACGCACAAAAGCCGCCAGATCCACATGCTCCGCAGGTGGCCGCTCCTCGACGGCCACGCGGGCGATGTCCGGGAACTTCTCCAGGGAGAAGTTTTCCCGCTTCCACCGCTCAAGCACCGTGCGCCCGAGCTCATAAAAGAATGCGTCCATCTTCACCCTTCCTCCATGCCATTTCCAATCACAAGGACCATTCACCGCCCCCGCCGTGACGCGGGAGCCCAGATCGGCTTCCCCTTCCCGCTTGCGGAGCCGCATACCTGCGCCTTTGGTACAAGATGGAAGCGGCTGCTTCGCGCCATGGCAGTCTCCCGTGAAACCCTTCGTCACCCTCGCCCAAGCCCGCACCCCTGACGGCGCGGAACTCACGCTGCATACGCATGACACGCACTTCTACCTGCGTGTAAACCGCCAGCCGCTCATGGGGACCAATGCCTCCGAGTCCGAGAAGATGCTGGCCCAGTGCGCCTGCGAGGGTCTGCTGCGCATGAAAGGTGTGCGCGTGCTCATCGGCGGCCTGGGATTCGGCTTCTCCCTGAGGCGGACCCTGGAACTGGTGCACCACCATGCCAAGGTCGAGGTCGTCGAGCTGCTGCCGGAAGTGGTGGCGTGGAATCGTGCCTACCTCAGCGCGGTGAATGGCACGCTGCTGGACGATCCGCGCGTGAAGGTCATCATCGGCGATGTCTTCCAGCTCATCTCAAATGCTCCCGCGGCACACTACGATGCCATCATGCTGGACGTGGACAATGGCCCCATCGCCATGGTGCAGGATGGGAATGAGCGGCTCTACCAGGCACGCGGCCTGGCGGCCATCATGCGAGCGCTGAAGCCCGGGGGCCGCGCCACCTTCTGGTCCGCCAGCCCGGATCGCGGTTTCAGCAAGGAACTGGCGAAAGCGGGATTCATCGTGGACATCGTTTCCGCCAAAGCCTATGCCCAGGCCCGACGCAATAGCCACACCATCTTTGTGGCAAGCCGGAAGAATGAAGCGCCAAAAATGAAGCCCGTGGATGGCCGTCGCGGATCATAGAAGTTGCCCTTGGCCCAAATTCGTCTTAACCCAGCTTCATGCCGCACGGGCCCTGAT
>JAEYUU010000022.1 GCA_023429545.1 Verrucomicrobiota bacterium | reverse complement strand
CACGAATGGATTCCACGCCGAGGTAGATATCCCCGGCGAGCCGCCGGTTCAGTTTCACCTCGCGCTCGCAGTCGGCCCTGCGGAGTTCCAAGGTCGAGAAGTCCAGAAAGCCGAAGTTCACCGGCTTCTTGATCTTGCAGACGAATGGCGGCGCGACGAACACCCAGGATGCATGCGTCTGGATGAGTGTCACCTGCGGAGGTCGATGCGCATAGGACTCCGGATCGGCCAGAAAGTCGAGCACACGCTGGGTCTGCGGGGAATTCACAACGATGGAGATGGTGGCGGATATCTCTCGGTGGTGGCAGGCGCCACGCCAAGTCCTCATTTGCCAGATCGCATGCGGCACTTGCGGCGGGGCAAGCCGGGAACTCCCGGGAGCCCGCAGGGCTGCTCAGCCTGTTTCCCGAGCAAGAACTGCCGCTTTCCTCCCAATTGACGCGAAGACAACTTTGGACGGGTGGGATACTATCCGAAGAGACTCTTGAGGGGTTGCTGCAATGTCCTTTAAACTCCCCAAGTTCTTCCATCGCAACAGGCACCGTGAACTGGAGGGCGGCGCAGCGGAAGATCATCTGGCCGAAATCCATGATCTTACGATCGCCCAAGCTATAGCGTACACCCGATCCCGGCCTGAAGGGCTGACCGCCCCGGAGGCGGCAGAGAGATTGTTGGTTCATGGCGGAAAGGACCGCGGCGGCAACGGCAGGGAGACCGGAGCACTGTCACTTTTCGTCAATCAA
The DNA here is from genome assembly GCA_023429545.1 of Verrucomicrobiota bacterium. GTDB lineage: Bacteria > Verrucomicrobiota > Verrucomicrobiia > Verrucomicrobiales > Verrucomicrobiaceae > Roseimicrobium. The sequence continues at coordinate 5,645 of JAEYUU010000022.1, read as the reverse complement.
TTCCGCAGCCCGCTGATACTCCTGCTCCTGGCAGCCATGCTGCTGTCCATGATCCTGGGTGACCATACTGATGCACTGATCGTAACGGCAGTGGTGTTGATGAGCACGCTGCTGGGATTCTGGCAGGAATACCGCGCGAGCAATGCACTGGCCGCACTTCTTGCAGTAGTTCAGGCAAAATCGACAGTCGTGCGCGATGGAGTCGAGGTCCAACTCACTTGCGAACAGATCGTTCCAGGCGACGTGGTGATTCTGAACGCGGGTGACACCATCCCCGGCGATGCCCTGATTCTTGAGTCCAAGGATCTCTTCGTCGACGAGTCGGCGCTTACCGGTGAGAGCTTTCCTTCAGAAAAGGGTGCCGGTGCCGGCGGTGTCAGACACGGCCCGCGTTCGAACGCGGTTTTCAAAGGGACGCACGTGGTCAGCGGCACAGCCCGCATACTCACAGTCACCACGGGAGCGGAGACAGAGTTTGGAAAAATCTCAGGACAGTTGCGGCTGCGCGCGCCGGAAACGGACTTCGAGCGCGGCTTGAGGCACTTTGGCGACCTGCTCGTGCGCATGACCATGGTCCTGGTCATCTCGATCATTGGAATCAATCTTCTCTTCCAGCGTCCGGCACTGGAATCATTCATGTTCGCCCTGGCTCTTGCCGTTGGCATGACGCCGGAACTGCTGCCCGCGATCGTCAGCATCACGCTTGCCCGTGGTGCGCGACGCATGGCACGGGACCATGTCATTGTACGGCGTCTCCATGCCATCGAGAACTTTGGTACCATGAACGTCCTGTGCTCGGACAAGACCGGAACGCTCACGGAAGGTCGCATGAGACTGATGGGGGTGATGGACCCGCTTGGTCATGAGAGCGCCCAAGCGCGTCTGCACGCGACGCTCAACGCCTCATTTGAATCGGGATTCACCAATCCCATTGACGAGGCGCTGCGGGCTGAGAGCCATCTGGATCTGTCCTTCTGGGACAAAGTGGACGAGGTTCCTTACGACTTCACTCGCAAGAGACTCAGTGTCGTTGTGACGCTGCCTCCCGCGGATGGAGCGCCCCAAAAACACCTGATGATCACAAAGGGTGCATTCGCCAAAGTGCTGGAAGTCTGCACCCATGTCGCCTGTGACCACGGCCCGGCACCCATGGAAGAGTGGGCTGATGCGCTGCAAGAACGATTCCAGCGGTACAGCAACGAGGGACGGCGCGTTTTGGGGCTGGCAGTCCGGGACGTGACCGATGACCCCGTGATTAACAAGGATGACGAGTGCAACATGACCTTCGAAGGCTTTCTGCTGTTCGAGGACAAGATGAAAGAAGGTGCCGCGGATGCGGTCCAGGAACTGAAACACCTCGGCGTCCGGCTCAAGATCATCACAGGAGACAGCAAGGTCGCGGCCCATCGAGCAGGCTTGCACGTAGGACTGGCCGCACCCCAGGTACTGACAGGCGCGGAGATTCGCGGGATGCAGGAAATGGCTTTGATGCATGCCGCATGCAAGGTGGATATTTTCGCCGAAACGGAGCCCAGCCAGAAGGAGCGCATCATTCTCGCGCTGCGCCGGTCAGGAAATGTGATTGGGTATCTTGGGGACGGCATCAACGACGCGTCAGCGCTGCACGCTGCGGATGTCGGCATCTCGGTGGAGGGCGCGGTGGATGTTGCCAAGGAGGCGGCCGATATTGTGTTGTTGCGCCATGACCTCGGGGTGCTGGCGCGTGGCGTGCGCAATGGCCGCGTCACATTCGCCAACACGCTGAAGTATGTATTCATCACCTCAAGCGCGAATTTCGGCAATATGTTCAGCATGGCAGGCGCTTCATTTCTCCTCCCCTTCCTGCCTCTGCTGCCCAAGCAGATCCTGCTGAACAACTTCCTCTCCGACCTTCCCGCGATGGCGGTAGCCACGGATTCGGTGGATCCCGAACAACTCAAGAAACCCCGGCGGTGGGATAACAAGTCGATCCGGCAATTCATGGTCATCTTTGGACTGCTCAGCTCGTTGTTCGACTTTCTGACTTTTGGAGTTCTCATCGCCGCGTTGCATGCGAGCGAGCAGCAGTTTCAGACGGGATGGTTCATTGAGTCTCTGATGACGGAACTCTTCATCGTGATGGTCATCCGCACGCGCGGATCATGCTTCAAGAGCAGGCCCAGCGGCATACTATTCATCTCCACACTCGTGGTTGCCGGAATTGCCGTGTTCCTTCCCTGGACATCGCTCGGCCACACCTTTGGCCTGGTGCCGCTCCCTGTATCATTCATGCTCGCGCTGATGGGCATTACCATCTCCTATCTCGTGGCCAGCGAGGCGCTCAAGCGGACCTTCTTTGCGCGTCTGGATCGCCAGCAAACAGAGCGGGTTTAAAAAGAAATCTACGCCCTGACCGTGGTGCATCCACCGAGTCCCGGCCTGCACTCACACTCACGCCAGTCTGGTGATTGCCGTGCGGAAGCGCACCAGCGAGATGGCAAAGAATGCGGAACCGATGGCGGCGAGCATCAAGAACTGCTTCCAAACCACCTCCATGCCTGCACCCCGGAATAGGATGGCCTGGCCCAGTTCCACGTAGTGCGTGGTCGGGGCGAGAAGCATCACATCCTGGACGAATTTCGGCATGCTTTCCCGCGGTGTCATCCCCCCCGACAGCATTTCCAGCGGGAGAAGAAACAGCAGCAGCAGCATGCCGAACTGCGGCATGCTGCGGGCAAGCGTGGCCATGAAGATGCCCATGGAAGTGGTGGCAAAGAGGTGCAGGGCCGTGCCAGCCAGGAACAACAACAAGGATCCCTCAATGGGAATCCTGAGCATCCCCTGGGCGACGAGCAGCAGGGACAACGTCGCCGCCGCCAGCACCACCACTCCCATGGACCAGACCTTGGCGAGCATGATCTCCGCCGGTGTGACCGGCATGACCAGAAGATGCTCGATCGTGCCATGCTCCCGCTCGCGGATCAACGCCGCGCCCGTAAGAATGATGGAAAGCATGGTCACGTTGTTGATGAGTTCCGTCAGCGCGCCAAACCATGACTGCTCCAGATTCGGATTGAACCGGGTGCGCACTGCCAGATCAATCTGGGCACCGGAACCGCCGCGATAGTGCTGCACAAACTCGGTGATCTCGTCCGAGATGATCTGCTGGACATAGGCATTCCCCGTGAAGGCCTGGCTCATGCGCGTGGCGTCCACATTCAACTGGATGGAGGGAGAGCGGCCCGCCAGTACATCGCGCTGGAAGTCCGGCGGAATGTCCAGAGCGAAGGTGTATTCACCGGAATCCAGGGCCTCATCAATCTGGTGGAGCTGGATCAGCGCTGGATGCTTGAAATGGGGTGGATAAAAGCTTGAAACGATTTTCGCGGAAAGCGGTGAGTCATCCTCGTCAACAATGGCGATGGGAGCACTGTGCAGCGTGTCCGGCAACGCGGTCGCCGAAACGTAGATCATGAGGGTGAAGGTGATCACAATGAGCACGAGCATGATCGGATCACGCGCAAGGCTCCAGAGTTCCTTGACTCCCAGTCGGCAGATGTTGGAGACCCGGCTCATGGCATTCAGGTTTCTTGTTTCTTCAACAGGGCGATGGCCAGCCCCGTGATCACTGGCGCGGCGATGAGGAGCGGCCAGAAGGACGCATGCAAATCCGCGAAGCCCAGTGCCTTGCTGAAGACACCCCGGCTGATGGTCAGAAAGTGTGAGGCCGGGTAGATGCGTCCAATCACAGCGCCCATGCCTTCCAGGGATGAAACGGGATTGATCATGCCGGCGAATTCCACGGATGGAATCATCGTGCCAATCATGGTGGTGAACATGGCCGCGATCTGGCTCCGGGTGAAGGTGGAGGCCAGGAGCCCGAACCCGGTCGCACTGCCCACGTAGATGGCGGCGCCTGCGAGCAGCGTCAGAAAATCCCCCTTCACCGGAACGCCAAACACGGCCACTGCGAGCAGTGTGGTAAGCAGGAAGTTCAGCAGGCCGAGCAGGATGTATGGCACCTGCTTGCCCAGCAGGAACTCGGTGCGGGTGACGGGTGTCACATAGAAATTGACGATGGAGCCGAGTTCCTTTTCCCGCACCACGGACAAGGCGGTGAGCATCCCCGGTATCATCATCAAAAGAATGGGAATAACGGCCGGGACAATCGCGGGAAGACTGCGTACGTCAGGATTGTACCGGTAACGTGTTTCGATGCTGGCGGAACCGGTCACCGATTGGCCCAGGCGTCGCGTCGCCATGTCCGCAAGCCAGAGGCGGTGCATGCCCTGCACATAGCCCTGTACCGTTTCCGCGCGTTGTGGCATCGCGCCGTCCACCCAGACGCCGATCTGTACGGCTGCACCGCGTTGCGCATCCCGGGCAAACCCTGGCGGAATCTCTATCGCCAGGGACAGTTCTCCAGCACGCATCCGCCGGTCGAGATCGCTGTAGTCCCGGATGGGATCACGCTCGATGAAATAACGCGAACCGGAGAGGTTCAGCGCATAGTTTTCACTCAGCGAAGTGCGGTCGTGATCCAGCACCGCGTAGGTGAGGTCCTCCACATCCATGCTGATGCCGTAGCCCATGATGAACATGAGGATCACGGTGCCCAGCAGTGCGAGGGTGGCGCGCACGGGATCGCGCCGGAGTTCCAGCCACTCCCTCCACATATAACTCATCGAACGTCTAAAACTGAATCCGCGCCGGATGCGCTCCGGGCTGCTGCCCGGGGACAGCCCTGGTGATGCAATGAATGTCCTGTCCGCGATGACAGCAGCAGATGGGGCACTCCCGCCCTGAACCCGCTGCGCCTCCTCCAGACAGGATACAAACGCCTCCTCAAGATTGGCCGCATGGTGCTGGCGCACCACTTCCGAGGGACTGTCGCTGGTGAGCACCCGGCCCGCATGCATCAGCGAAATGCGGTCGCACCGTTCCGCTTCATTCATGAAGTGGGTGGAGATGAAGATGGTCACCTTGTCCTTGCGGGACAGCTCGATCATCAGCCTCCAGAAGTTGTCCCGCGCGATGGGATCGACACCCGAGGTCGGCTCATCAAGGATCAGCAATTCCGGCTTGTGCACCATCGCCACCGCGAGGGACAGGCGCTGCCGGATGCCCAGAGGCAGGCTGTTTGGCATTTCGGAAAGGACGCCTTGAAGACCAAAGCGATCTGCCATCTCCCTCACCCTCCCGGGGATGATCCCGGCGGGCACATGAAACAACCGGGCATGCAGCACGAGATTCTGCTCAACCGTCAATTCGGTGTAGAGGGAGAATGTCTGCGACATGTATCCGACCCGTCGCCGCGTTTCGAGGTCGCCCGGATTGAGCTTCACTCCGAAGAGCCAGGCCTGACCCTCGCTGGCCGCCAGCAGGCCCGTCAGCATCTTCATGGTGGTCGTTTTGCCGCAGCCATTGGAGCCCAGGAATCCAAAAATCTCTCCCCGCCGGATGCGGAAATCCACATGGTCCACGGCCACGAAGCGGCCGAAGCGCATCGTAAGGTCCTTGGCCTCGATGGCAGCGGCGTCCTCATGTCCCGCGATATAGGGTGAGATCTCCACCGGGCGGTGTCCCTTCTTTTTCTCTTCCGGGAGCAGGGAGATGAAGGCGCTCTCCAGCGTATCCGCACCTGTGCGCTCCCGCAGGTCCCGAGG
>JAEYUU010000774.1 GCA_023429545.1 Verrucomicrobiota bacterium | reverse complement strand
CGCCAAGGCCACCGGGGGGCGCCCCCCCTGAACCGCCCCCCGCGGAACTCCATCGCCTCGGAAACGCCGGTGACCGACGGCGAGCGGGTGTACTCCTATTTTGCAAACATCGGTCTCTTCTGCCACGACATGGATGGCAGCCTCCTGTGGGAGCGGCGGTGGCCGGCGTATCCCATGCGCGGCGGCTGGGGGACCGGCACGTCGCCGGTGCTGCATGGAGATCGCATCTACATTCAGAACGACAATGAGACGGAGTCATTCCTGGTCGCGCTGGACAAGCTCACGGGAAAGACAGTCTGGCAGGTGCCACGCCAGGAGAAGAGTAACTGGTCCACGCCCTACATCTGGCAAAACGACAAACGGACTGAGTTGATCACCATCGGGACCGGCCGCATCAATTCGTACGACCTCGACGGCAAAGCCCTGTGGGAAATCAATGGAACCTCCGGGCTGGTAAGTCTCATGCCGTTGGCCAAGCATGGCCTCCTCTATGTCGGCGCGGGTTATCACTACGGACCGCTCTATGCCATCCGGCCCGGCGCCACGGGGGATATCACCCTGGGAGCCGACGAAAACAGCAACGAATGGATCGCGTGGTATGAACGGCGCGCCTCGAGCATCCACCCCTGCTACCTGATCAGCGGCGACCGCCTCTTCGTCTGCTACGACTCCGGGTTGCTGGCATGTTTCAACGCGAAGACCGGAGCGGAGATCTTCCCGCGCCAGCGGCTGGAGACACGCGGGGGCCGGTTTTACGCCTCACCATGGGCCTACAACGGACGGATCTTCCTCTTGAATGAAAACGGGGACACCTGGGTCATCGAGGACGCCCCGGAGTTCAAGATTGTGCGGAAGAACTCCCTTGGAGATGTGGCATGGGCTACGCCTGCCATCGCACGGGGCAGCCTGTTTCTCCGCACGTACGCCAGCCTCTACCGGCACCAGGACAAGACTGCGGGGGCGGCAAAACGATGAATCACCTGAAGGGAGCTTCCATGAGATATGCCCGCATGACAGCGACGGTGGCCGTGCTGACAGTTCTGTCCGCGCCTCTTTTGGCACAGGAGTCCAAGGCCGCGAAGCCACCTTCCGGCGACACATGGACCCGGGTGCTGGTGCAGCGTGGCGAACGTGGCTCCTTGAGCGATCGCAGTGAGGCGGTCCGTGGGGACACGGGCAAATGGAACGATGCACCCCGGCTTCAACGGGTCTCCCGATTGGAGCAAAAACCCTCAGGAAAGACACTCGACGACTGGGTCGATGCCATGGCCGGAGAGCAGGCCAAAGCCACCGTCAGTGACGACCACTGGCTCGTGGTCCGCACGCAGCAACTGGATGACAATGATCGCGTGTGGGTGGAGCGAATCGAGCGGCGCGGAAACGAATTCGTGGTGGTGCTGAACCATGTGGTGTGGCGCGGGAGGTATTTCAAGAACTTCACCTTCTATCAGGTGGAGGCGATGAACCTCGGACGCCTCGCACCCGGCAGCTACAAGGCACGGTGTGTCATTCACACGCTGGAGTTCAGCAAGTTTGAAGACCCTGGACAGCCCAAGGACAACTGGCCCAAGGACGAGCGCCCTTCCACTCGCAAGCCGGCGGAACTATCCGTGGCGTTCACGGTGACGGCGGCGAAGTGACCTGCCGTGCTGCTCCTGTGCCCGGGACACGTCCCCAGCCTGGTTCGATGAGAGCAACGGCCGATGACCGACGTATAGGGCAATCTTCATGAAATTCCTCACTGCTCTTCTGTACTGCGCCCTGGTCACGATATCATCCGCTCGTGCCGGGATCATCATCGGTCGGTATGACATGGATTCGGTGCGCAACGCTTCGACCCTCGAAACGCGGGTAATTGAAGATTGGAAACCTCTGGCGAAGGACCCGTCACTGCGCTCGAAACTCGTTGAGATTACCGTGTGCGAATGGTGGCCGGGGCAGAAAGTGCGGCTCCCTGTGTGCATGCTGGCTCCCGCGGACGCAGTTTGCACGAACGTGCTCATCGAAAACACGGGGCTGCAGCCCAAGGTCACGATTCCCGCCGGAGCAAAGATGCGCCTGCTCAAGGAGCATGGCGTTGGCCTCGTCTTCATCGGCATGGTTCCGATCACGGATATGGAGCCCGTCGGACAATTGCACCTCCAAATGGAAGAGCACTTCGTGAAGACCAAGGATGCCCGCTACACCCCGGCGTGGATCTGGGGTTTGAGCGACATGCGCGCGCTGACGGCGGCGATCGCGGAGAAGGACGTCTTCCAGCCCAAGAAGGTGCTGTCCACCGGCGGATCAAAGCGGGGCGTGGGAGCCGCCGCAGCCTGCATCGCCGATGATCGCATCACCGCGATGATGCCAGTCGTCGCACCCATCATCGACAGTCCGGGAGGACCATATGTGGAGGGCACGCTCGATCCCAGGATCGCGAAGATGAACGAGGAGTACCTCTCCAAGATGTCTGAGGAGGGACGCGCGGCGATGCTGGTGCGGCAGAAGGCTCGCTCCGACGAGCGGCTGACGCTGGAATCCGTGCGAGCGGCGGGCTGGAACGAGGCGGACATCAAAGCCGCGAGCAGCCTCGCGTGGGAAGTCTGCCGCACCACGAACTACCTGGATTCCTTGAAGAAGCGCGGTGTGGACATTCTTTACTGCCAGGGATCCAACGACAATGTCAGCCCCGGGCTCATTGAGCTGGGCGAGAGGTTCCCGCAACTGCCAGTCTACATCATGCCAGGCGGCCAGCATGGCGGCGCCAAGGCGGCTGGCTTCACCAAACCCGCTGCTTCCCAGCCAGATGTGAATGACAATTTGTATGCCTTTGCCATGCACCACTTCTTCGGCACCCGCCGTCTGATTGAAGCCCCCAAGCTGACAGCGCAACTGAACAAGGACACGCATCGTCTCAAGGTCAGCGTCGTGTTCCCCGATGGCGCTGAACCACAGGGCAACGAGATGTCCTGGTCGGTGAATCGCCACCCCGACTACTCCATGCAGATGGAGTTTGATGCGTGGACCTCCGTACCCTTGCAGAAAACAGGCAAGGCGACTTACACAGGCGAGGCAAGCATCGAAGGTGATGTGAAGACGCTGGATGTGATCACCGTGCACAGGCACACCGAAGCCGGGACAACGCTGACGATTTCCAGCCCGGAGGTGCGCCTGCGCTGAAGGAGGCTGCTGCTGCTTGACTGCGTGTTCGAGGCGCGGCGACTGCCAGCGTTTGGCCTGTCATTGGGTCGGCTCCGGATTCCTTCAGCACGCTCATCGCCTTCACCGGAATTCAACCTCGATGTCATCGAAGTCGAATTCCCCGGAGACGTATTTCAGGACCAGCACCACCTGTAGCGTTTTCATGTCGTCCGGAATCTTTTGCGTGGTGCTCAGCGTTTTCCAATCCGCATCGGTCCCTCCGTCGAGCATCAGCCAGTTGCTGGTGGACTCATCTTGCTTGTTCAAGTACACGGCGGCAATATTCGCGCCGAAATGACCCTGATCCGGGGCGCGGGACGTCAACTTTCCACGGACCCGGCCGCTCAGGGTCACGTTCCTCGCTCTGGGCGGAAGCAGGATGTCCTGGGTGACCGCCACGTAGCCGGGCGCTTTGGCGCCAGCGTGCAGGACACTGTTCGTTCCATCGCGCACGACCTTGAACCCCTCAGCGATCCTCCAGCCGCTGGGCCGCCCCTCGGCGTCCACCAGGTCGAAGGTTCCATTGATCACCGCACTTTTCGCGCTTGGCTTGGAGCCGCTTCCGCCGCCTGGCGCGCTGGCCAGCAGCTTTTGCTTTTCGGCCTCCACCTGCTTCGAGAGTTCGGGATTTTTTGATGCAGCGGCGCTGAGATTTGTGAGCGCGCGCAAGTAGCCTGCGTCGAGCGCCTGCCGTCGGGGTGCTTCCGCTGTCTTGATGCGGGCGAGGGCGTCGAGATACGCCTTGCGCGGCGTCTGCAATTCCTTGGGCAAACCCGCGGGAAAGCCCGGAGCCATCAGACCGCTGCTGATGGCTGTGCGCTCCGTGGTGATCGCCGCCACGGCAGCCACATTGCCTGCGGTGGTGGCAGAGCGTTCCGCTGCGCCCAAGGCCGTCGCGTAGGAACTTTGAGCCTTGGCGATGGCAGCGGAACGTTGGGCTTCGAGTGCGGCCACATCCGCTTTGTATTTCGTGGCGAGCGGCGCCAGTTCAGGCGCGAGCGTCTGGCCGTCTGCAAAGGCCGGAACAGCCACAGTGAACAGGACCAGTAGAATGGTTTTCATGGGATGGCGATTGAGTAGCGATCTTCGGGATTCGCAGGTCAGCGCCGCGGGTCATCTTGCATGGACGGCGCGGACAGGCAGCAGCCACTGAAACGAAACCCTGAACTTTGGAGACGGGATGATCGAAAACAGACGAGTCCGGAAAAACACAACTGGAGGCGAGACTGCTGGCAGTGGCTGTCCAATGTCAACCTGTTGGCGCACGAGGATTTATGGCCTTGGCGCGATCGTTTTCAGGATACCCTGCCGTCCGGGAATGCCAATCTTATTCTGGAGCATGGGTTTTTCCACTGAGACGAAAACTCGGCTGCAACTCCTCGAATGCTGGCGTCGGCCAAATCAATGAAAATGCCGGATTGGCAGCATCCGCGATGTGCTCATCAATTCCGACAAATCCCGTGGCGTGTTTCAGGCGCGGTAACCTGCACCCGCACATCACGGGTGTTGCGCACCAACGGCGCCCGCATAGAAGACGACGATCTCCGCGGGCATATCGCCTTCATTGATCCCATAGTGCAGTGTGTTCACCACTTCCACGATGGGATCTCCTGCCTTCAGATGCAGCGTCTTTCCGTCCAGGGTCACGACTTTGAGCTTTCCGCTCAGCAGCACGCCGGCATTGATCATCGGGTGGCTGTGGGTTTCAAGCCGGGCGCCCGCGGGGATGCTTACCCGCCGGATGGTGATCTCAGGCTGGCCCTTCGGATAAGGGATCAATAGTTTGCCATCCCAGCTCCTGCTGGTCTTCACGAGTTCCTTGAAGACGATGACCGCTCCGTTCCCGCCGTCCTCGCGTCGCGCCATCGCGCATCCAGATTGAAGGAGCAGAAAGAGAGAAAGGGCTGCGAGAGTGCTGGTGTTCTGTTTCATGATCGGAATGTCTGCTCTTTGCCTCCTGATCCTTTGGATGCAACGGGAGCGAAGTCCAGCGCCTCAATTGTTGTCGCGGAACGCACGGCTCGCGGGCCGCGACTTGTCATGCACAACGGCGTACGCCACCGGAATGATCGAAGAAATCAAAGCCGTTGATCACCGAGCCCCGGCCTCCGCCGCCCGCTTCCGATGATTCAGATTGATCACGAACTCATACTTCAGCCCGTCTGGATCTGAGAAGAACGTGGAGCAATACCCTTCGCCATACTCGGGGCAGTCGCACGGTGGATCCTCGATCCCGCAGAGCCACTTCTCTGCCAGGGGAAGCAAGACTTCCGCGTAAAACCGATCCCCTCTTCTTGCTGCTTCCTTTATACCTTCACGCTTGCCCCCGCATCTTCACCGCGTGGATGGCGCCGTCTGTGGTCTCGCAGCGCGTCGGGAATGAACTCCCGTGATAGGTTTCCAGGAACTGACGGAGACGTTGCTGCATCGGTTCACGATGGCTCAAAGAAGAGCCACACGCCAGAGTCGGGAACACACGAACATCAGGCATTTCCCAATAAGCATTCGTTCAGTTCGGGTTTGCCTTTCCGACGGGTCGGGTTTCCCATGGCGCGCACCAAAATTTTTGCCATACCTGATGTGCCACCTCTTCCTCCACCGCCGCCATCCACGTCCGTGCCCCCTCTGCCGACAAAGTATTCCAACAAGACGGTCGTGTTCGTGGCGCTGGGATGCGGAGGTGCGCTGATCCTGGCCGTGATCGCGGTGATTGTCGTTGCGGCGTTCCTTATCAACGTCAAGAAGCCCTCGTCCAGTTCCAGCACGAGTCAGAACGGGTCCTCTGGAGGCACCGGAGCGGCTGACAACTCCCTCGGAGTCGGCACCAAGCTGTCTCAATTCAACCACGCTGCCGGCTCGGCGTGCGTCATCGGGCCGGATGGCACCTGGCACGCCGTGTTCCAGGAAAAGGCCACCTATGGCAAGCCGGTCTTCATCTGGCACCGCACCTCGCGTGATGGCGGCGCCTCCTGGTCTGCACCCGTAGCCATCTCCGAGGATGGCACCGGCAATGGCTCCGGCTATCCCCAGATGGGCAAGGACGCGCAGGGAAATGTTTTCGCCGCCTGGGTTCGCTTCGGAAAAGATGGCATGGTGTACAGCGAATCCACCCTGGATGGCCCCGGCGGATACACCGAAGGGACACTCATGCTGCGTCGCTGGAACGGGAGCTCGTGGGGTGATATCCTGACCGTGGGCACTGTCAGCAGCGTCTGCAGCTTTACCCTGTTCAATGCGGTCGATAACTCGTTGCATGTCGTCTGGGGAGAAAAAGGCGGCATCGTCGCGCATTGCCCGGCCACCGGAGGAGATGGGACCGTCATCGTTCCAGAAAATGGCATCTCCTCCGACAATCCCACGTACAATCGGCCCACGAATCTCTGCGCCATTCCAGACAACAAGGGCGGGGTGATACTGCTGGCGGAGCGCAAATTTCAAAATGTCCAGGAACTGATTCTGTGGCACGACGGCTCCCTTGTCTCCGTCGCCTCAGATCCGAAGTTCCAGACGCGCAACACCTTCAACCATCCGTCCCAGATGTTTGCGGACGCCACTGGCCGCATTCACGTGATCCACATTCCTTTCTTCGACACGACATCGAAGGCCGAGCTGTGGGACATCGACCCGCAGACTGGGAAGCACACCGTCATCTTCACCGGACCCGGGCCCAAGGACTCCATCGAGAACTTCCAACTCGTCGTCGGGAATGGAGGCGTCGCTCATGTGGCCGTGCAGTGGAGCAACGGACCGAGGGGCCTGGGCAATAGTACCGACGTGGCCGCGCTGTCCTTCGATGGCTCCAAGTGGTCAGCACCTCGCGGGCTCACGGGCAACTCCCGTTCCGAGTCCTTCTTTCATAAGGACCTCCCCGGAGGCGAGGTCGCCGTGCTGGAGCGCTACCACGCTCGACACGCCTCTCTGGCGCTGGATGCGAAAGGCAGGGTGCATGCACTCGTGACCATAAATGCCTTGTCCACCTTCAGCACCGGCACCTACCAGCAATCGGGCGGTCGGAACTACAATGTCGTCTCGGGAGCCAGCGTCTCGGAGCCGTCGCTTTATGTCCTCCCGTGGCGTTGACCGTTGTTTCCGCGATGCACCTGATTCTCAGGGAATCGAATCATGGCGCGTCTTCGCAACTCGCTTTCGATGATTCGAATTGATCACGAACTCATACTTCAGCCCGTCTGGATCTGAGAAGAACGTGGCGTAATACCCTTCGCCATACTCGGGGCAGTCGCACGGTGGGTCTTCAATGACACAGAGCCCCTTCTCCTCCAACGGCAGCAGGACTTCCGCGTAAAAACGATCCACATCCGCGCGATCCAGGGCGCAAAAGGCGAGATGATGGTGATGCCCCACGGCTCCCCGCTGGTGCGGCACATAGGCCAGCTTGGGGT
>JAEYUU010000771.1 GCA_023429545.1 Verrucomicrobiota bacterium | reverse complement strand
ATCTGAAGATGCTTCACGTGAATGACAACCGCCGGAACTATGACTCGCACCTGCCTCCTGGCGAGGGGGTGATCGATTGGAAGTGGGTGATGGATGAACTGCGGTACAATCACTTCGAAGGCGGACTCATCCTGGAGCTGGCGGGGAATGACTCTGAGTCGATCCCAGTGATTCTGGATCGGGCGGTGCGCGCGAAGGAGTATCTGCGCGGGGTGGGGGCCTAGTGCGGAAATCTCTGCCAGGTTCCAGCGCACGCGTAGAACATCTGCTCCGGCATCCGCATCCAACGTGTATGGCACTCACTTGGCAGATGCTCGCGGGGTATTCTGAGCTGAAAGGTGTCTACCTTCTCGCTCCACGCTTCTTCGACTTTCGCTTTACCGCATGCAGCTTCTTGTCCAGCAGTACCACCACCGCGGCTTCCTCCGCCTTGAGGTTCTTTAATCCGGAATCAATCGCAGGGTCGAGGCGCTGCTTGATGGTTTCGATGGTCGTGCCTTCAAGGTAGCAGTCGAGGATGGTTGGGTGCACATAGCACTTGCGGCAGACGGCTGGCGTGTTTCCCAGGAGCCTGGCGACGGCTTCGATGGCGGACACGATGTTCTTTTTCGCCTGGGCGACGGAAGAAAAGGATTCAAACTCCCGCAAGGCGATTGCTGCCAGCACCGTGCCGGCCCAGGTACGGAAATCCTTCGCCGTGAAATCACAGCCCGAGATCTCACGGATATAGGCATTCACCTCGGCTGAGCCCACGTCACGGATACCGGACTCTGTTTCGTACGCGAAGAGCTCCTGCCCGGGCAGATCCTGGCAGTGACGGACAATGCGGGCGAGGGTGGGATCCTTCACGTCGATGTCGTGCTTCTTCCCGCTCTTGCCACGGAAGCTGAACTGAATGGTGTGGCCCTTCACCTTCGCATGGTGATTACGAATGGTGGTCAGCCCGTAGGAGCCGTTCTGTCTGGCATATTCATCGTTGCCGATGCGAATCAACGTGGACTCCAGCAGCTTCACCACGGTGGCAAGGACCTTCCTCCGATCCATTCCACGGGCGCACAGATCGCGCTTCACCCTGCGGCGGATCTTCGGCAGCGCACGCGCAAAGGCGAGGATGCGGTGGAACTTGGTCTCGTCCCGCGCCTCACGCCAGCGTGGATGATAGCGGTACTGCTTGCGCCCGCGGGCATCCCGACCGGTGGCCTGGAGGTGCCCGTTTGCCTGAGGGCAGATCCACACATCCGTCCAAGCAGGGGGAATGACGAGACTCTTGATCCGATTCAGCGTTTCCCCATCACGCACACGCCTGCCGTCGGCGTCCACATACACCGCACCACGCCCCCGATTCACCCGCCGAAGCCCGGGGCTGGCGTCGCTGGTAAAACGCAGTCCTGCTTCCTGCAACACGGGAGCATGCACAGTCTCCAGCGACAGTTCTGGTATCCGCTTATCCATTGACGATTTCTCCGCCGTTGGGGTGAAGTACCTGGCCCGTCATGTAGGATGAGTCGTCACTGGCCAGGAACACATAACAGGGCGCGACCTCGTTGGGTTCACCAGCCCGCCCCATGGGTACATCGGAGCCAAAGGTGGTGACATGGTCCGCCGGGAAGGTGGAAGGGATGAGCGGTGTCCAAATAGGGCCTGGCGCCACGGCATTCACCCGGATGCCGCGTTTCACAAGGGCGTGCGCCAGGGAACGCGTGAATCCTACGATGGCAGCCTTGGTGGAGGAATAGTCCACCAGAGAGGAACTGCCTCGATATGCGGTCACCGAAGTGGTGTTGATGATGGCGCCCCCTTTTTTCATGTGTGGCAACACGGCCTTCACCAGGTAGAACATGGAGAACACATTCGTTCGGAAAGTGCGCTCCAGTTGTTCTGCTGAAATGTGCTCAAACTTCTCCTGGGGATGCTGTTCAGCGGCATTGTTGACGAGGATGTCCAGGCGACCGAACTTCTCCACGGCCTGTTCGATGATGCCCTGGCACGCTTGTTCATCCCCAATATCACCAGCGTGGGTGAGGCACCGGCGCCCGAGCTTCTCCACCATCTGCCGGGTTCTGGCCGCATCTTCGTCCTCATTCAGATAGGCGATGCAGACATCCGCTCCTTCCTCCGCGTAGGCGAGAGCCACAGCGCGACCAATGCCGCTGTCACCACCTGTGATGATGGCAACCCTGTCCTGCAGCTTTGGCTCGCGCGAGGAGCGCCGTGGCCGTGACCGCGGCGTGGGATCCATTTCCGACTCCAAGCCGGGCTGTCGTGTCTGGATCTGGGCGGGACGCTGCGGTTTCTCCTCTTGCTGCATTTGGGCCATGTTCGTAAGGCGGCTGCCTGATCGCCCCGTCAGGGTTATACAATCACGAAGAACAGAGGGGCGTGCTCTGCTGCCATGATATCGGAGCGCGCAGCAGGCACGGCTGTGTGACGCGCGTCAGCCCCGTGGTACGCATGTCCAATGAGTCCCGCCTGATCAGCAGATCCAGAGTTGAAACGGGATAAAAAGTAAGCAGGACGCGATCGGTGCATCGTGCACGTGGGCACATCTTGTTCACGTCGAACTTTGTCGCGTACTACCCCTTGTTTTTTCAAATGTAATCAGAGCATGTGCGTGATGCGACATGATGAACGCCGAAGATCCCACCCCTTTACCCAAGCGACCCGCATCCCCAAGGCCGGGTGTCAAAATCCAGAGCCTCGCTCCCACGAGTTCCGAGGCGATTCCTACCTTTCCCCATGCCCCCGGGGTGATTCCCGTGATCCCGGAGCGGGTTGCGGTTGCCAAACCAGCCGAGTCTGCCGTGGTTGTGGCAAGGCCGGTCAACACAACATTTCTGGCGGAAGTTCCGATGGAGGCGCCCAGAAAGTCCGGCCTTCTGGTTCAATACTGGAAGAAAATTGGAGCGGGGTCCTTCCTCCTGAGCTTGGGCATTCATGCAGGGCTGCTCCTGGTCGCTACGGTCTTCGTGACCACCGTGGTCACGGCGGACAAGCC
>JAEYUU010000770.1 GCA_023429545.1 Verrucomicrobiota bacterium | reverse complement strand
GCGGGACAAGCGCCACGATCTGGAGGAGAAGCTCTCCGCCTGGGAGAAGGAGATCAAGCAACTCACCCAGCGCATTGATGAGCAGGGGGTGAAGATCGCCGCCCAGGAGCAGGAGGCCGTGACCACAAAGCAGCTTCTGGCCACTGAAACCGCGCGTGCGGATCAACTGCAGAAGAAGCTCTCCGCGACCGCTTCAGGCATGGAGCAGAGCAAGGAGGCCATTGAGAGTCAGAATGCCGCCGTCGCTGCACAAAACGCCGCGGTGGCCGCGCAGAACGCCACCATCACCAAGCAGAACCAGATGCTCAAGGATCTGGCTGCGGAACGCGATAGTGCTGTGGACAAACTCAACGCCCGTACCAGGGAGTACAACGAGTTAATGGAGAAATACAACACGCTGGCGAAGGCGCGGTAGTAAAGGCAGTCCGCCGAGCCTTGGCGGTCGAGAGTGAGGCATCGCTCAAACGGGGACAGGAATGTCCCCACTCCTTGAGAGTGGCGAATCCGTCCAAAGGCTGAATTTCTACGCCAGCAGCACCCCAATTTCGGGCTCTGCCAGCGCCTCGCGCAGTTTCTCTTCCAGCGTTTCCGCCTGCACCTCGCTCTTGAAGCGCGTGCGCATGTTCTGCAGCGTGAGGGTGGGATACTCAGCGCCCACGACGATGCTGAACCGCGCCTTGGCGTTGTCCGCGGCCTGGAACTGCTTGCCGACCTTTTGCGCGGTAAAGCTGTAATCGATGCGCAATCCTGCATCACGGAGGCGCTGCACGATGCCCAGTGCGGTGTTGCGCCGGGCATCATCTGCAATAACCACAAACGCATCCAGCGCGGCGGCGCTGTGCATCCATTGGTTCATCGCCGCCTGGGCCGCCGGAGTTGCCTTGATCAGCTCGCCGAGAACCACATCACCCATGGCAAAACCACAGGAGGGGAGATTCACCGATCCATCGCTGAGCAGACCCACGAGATTGTCATAACGTCCGCCACCCGCGATGGCACGAAGGCCGTGCTTCACATCGAATGCTTCGAACACCGTGCCGGTGTAGTAGGCCAGGTCGCGCACGATACCGGGATCGATCTTCACATACTGCCACAGGCCACGTGCGGAGAGATTGTCACGCAGCGGTGCGAACACCGGATGCTCCTCATTCACGGAACTGATGAACTCGCGCACCCCGGCCAGGGAGATTCCCAAGGCGCGAAGTTTCTCGTCGGTCGCAGCCTCGGGCGCGCGTTCCATCTTGTCGATGATCTGGAGAAACGCGGCGCTCTGATCTTCATCAAGCGAGTACTTCGCGGCGAAGTCAGCCCACAGACGGCGATCGCTCAGGCGGATGACGAAGTCGCCGGGCTCCAGCGCAAAAGAGCGCAGGCTTTCGATGGTGAAGGCGACGAGTTCTGCATCCGCGGCAGGGGAGGACTCGCCCAGAATGTCCACGATGTACTGGTAAAACTCGCGCAGGCGGCCGCGCTGCTGCCGCTCATAGCGGAAGCAGGGACCGACCTGGAACCACTTCATTGGCTTGGCAAAATCGCGTTGACGCGCCGCCGCCATGCGGGCGAGTGTGGGCGTCACCTCAGGGCGCATTGAGACTTCCTCGTCACCCTTCGTGGTGAAGCAAAAAAGCTGTTCCGTGATCTCCTGGCCGCTCTTCTTGCGGTAGAGGTCCGTGCTCTCCAGCATGGGACCTTCATATTCCAGAAAGCCGTGCCGTGCCGCCACCTCACGCCAGCGGGCGAAGATGTAATTGCGCCGGCTGCAATCTTCCGGGAGAAAATCACGGAAGCCTTTGACTGTCTGGAAGCTTGGCATGGGGGCGCGAGACATGCACCCGCCAGCCCGGGAAATCAAATGCGAATGATGTCTGCGCCACGCGAGGCGAGGCGGAGCCAGAGTGGTGAATGTCAGGCCGCAGCCTTTTCCTTCTTGGCGCCATTCTTTGCCGTCTTCTTCTTCGCGGGTGCTTTCGCTTTCGGCTTGGCGGCCTTCGGCGCGAGAGCGTCGGTAACCGCACTGGTGAGCCACTCGGTCAGCGGTTGCCAGGCTTCCGAGCCATGCTCACGAACAAAGTCGCTTTCGCAGAGAATGCCTCTCTGCTGGAAGTCCACGATTTCAGAAGGGGAGAAGCCTCCGAATTCTGTAAAGTTGCGGCTGATGTATACAAGGTCCTTCATTCGTTCAGTGGTAGATGGTTTGTGCTGGGTGTGTTGGTTTTGAACATGTCGCATGGCGGGTCCGCCAGCAACCGAACTAATCGTCACGGGACCACACCACGGATGTGTCCGGGCCGATTTAGTCAGCACATTTAAACAAGCAGGTACCGTGCCGGTTTTGCCTGACACAATGGATGAGGCGCTGGACATCCGCCCGGTTCATCCCATCATCGCTCATGCTGAAGTGGATGCGGTTGAAGGATTACCGGTGCTTTGAGGCGGCGGAGGTGCCGTTTCATGCCGGTACCACGCTGCTGGTCGGACGGAATGCCCAGGGAAAAACGTCGCTGCTGGAGGCCGCCTGCCTGTTGATGCGTCTGCAATCCCCACGAACCAGTACACGCACGGACTTCATCCGGTTTGGGGCCAAGGCCTGTGTGGTGGAGGGACAGTGGAATGAGGCGTCCCTCAGAGTTGGGCAGAGCCACACGGTGCGGCGGCTTGCGGTGGACAATGTGGTGACAGGCCGGAGCGGTGAGTATCTCAAGCACACCTCACGCGTGGTGTGGATGGACCATGCGGACATGAATCTCGCTCGTGGTGGCGCAGAGCATCGCCGCCGGTATCTCGATTTTGCCGCGGCGCAGTTGTACCCTGCCTATCTTCCGGCGTTGAGGAACTATGATCGCGCGCTACGCAGCCGGAACTTTCTTCTGAAGCGTGATGCCCAAATCCCATGGCGCCAGGTGGACGCCTACTCGAAGCTCGTGGCCACGCACGGAGAGACGCTCGCGGCCTGTCGTGAGGAACTGGTGACTCGGCTGCAACCCCACGTGCGCCATGCGCACCACGTCTTGAGCAGTGGCGCGGAGGAAGGCACGCTAACCTACCTTCGTGGCTATGAAGGTACGCATCTCGAGGAGGAACTGGCCCAGGCCCGCAGCGAGGAAGAACGCAGCCGCAGCACGGCGCGTGGTCCGCATCGAGATGATCTGCTTTTGGAGATCAATGGGCGCGCTGCGGGTTCGTTCGCATCAGAGGGGCAGCAGCGCACGCTCTGCCTGGCGCTGAAATTGGCGCAGGCGCGTGCGTTGCAGGATGGCAGGGGAGAGCCGCCTCTCCTCCTGATGGACGACATCTTTGGTGAACTCGACAAGGCGCGGAGGCAGGCGCTGCTGGCGCATCTGCCGGGGCACACCCAAAAGATCATCACCACCACCTTCGTGGATTGGGCCGGCGAAGTTGGGCTCGACGCTCTCATTTATGAGGTGGGAGGTGGAAGTGTGTGCCCTAAGGTAATTAGTGGTTCTTCGTAAGAATGCCCCTCTCAATGGCACACTTTTCGCTGCACTGTTCTGAGTCTGAGGGTGTTGTTTCGGCGGGAACCACGCCACCTACACCGTGCGCCCTTTATTGAGAATGCTCCGAAGGTTTCCCTTGACGAACTATAACGGGGTTTTTTACTGGCGGTCAGCCGGTTGCCGCTGCGATCATGGACTCCAGTTCTAGAAACTGGCATTTTCCACGAACGCTCAAAACCCGGTTCCCTTTCTCGTTTTCCGTATCCTTTTTCAACCTACCCCTTTCACGAACCCCATGTCATTTATTGGACGCCTGTTTGGATTTGCCGCAAACGATATCGGCATCGACCTTGGAACCGCAAACACCCTCGTTTACGTCAAAGATCAGGGAATTGTGCTTCGTGAGCCCTCAGTAGTCGCCGTTAAGGCTGGCACCAATGAAGTGGTGGCAGTGGGCGATGACGCAAAACGCATGCTGGGACGTACTCCCGGCAACATTGTGGCGATCCGCCCGCTCAAGGATGGGGTGATCGCCGACTTCAAGGTGACGGAGGCGATGCTCCGCCATTTCATCCGCAAGGTGCACAACCGCCGGACTTTCGCGAAACCCCGCGTCGTAATTGCCGTGCCCTCGGGAATTACGGAAGTCGAGAAGCGCGCCGTCAAGGAGAGCGCGGAGCAGGCTGGCGCCCGTGAAGTGTATCTTATTGAAGAGCCCATGGCTGCGGCCATAGGCGTGGGTCTCCCGGTGCAGGAGGCTGCCGGGAACATGATTGTCGACATCGGCGGTGGCACCACGGAGGTGGCCATCATCTCCCTGAGCGGCATCGTGTACAGCCGCAGCGTTCGCGTCGCTGGTGATGAGCTGGATGAGGCCATCATCAACTACATGAAGCGCGC
>JAEYUU010000752.1 GCA_023429545.1 Verrucomicrobiota bacterium | reverse complement strand
TGCTTGTCCTCTCCATTGTAGGTGAAGGTGGGAAAGGCCAGGCAGTATTGCTCGAATCCCGCAAGGCAGTTCGCACAGGTCTGGCATGAATCCACCATGCAACCCACGGCACTCAGGTCGCCCGGCTTGAACTTGGTGACACCGGAACCGACGCGTGTGACGCGGCCCACAATTTCATGCCCCGGCACGCAGGGATAAATCGTGTTGTGCCATTCATTCCGTGCTTGGTGCAGGTCCGAGTGACAGACACCGCAGAAGAGGATTTCGATTTCCACATCGAGCGGTGTGGGCTCACGCCGGGTGAGGCTAAAGGGAGCCAGGGCCGAAGTTGCGGACTGCGCGGCAAACGCGTGAACTTTGGGTGTAGTCATGGTTGCAGACTACCCCAGATCAGAAGCAGGGTCACTAGCAGAACGCGCCAATGCACTTGCCAAACGCGTCAAGGCCGGCTCTTGGCAACCCGGACTCCCCGCCTTGCCGATCCCCCTGCTCACGAGCGGCAGATTGTGGGGAGCCGACTGGCGGGCACGTGGTGCAAGGTCCGTGCGGGAATGCTGTTCATGGAGAACCATGAGGCAAGTGTGGATGCCATGCCGGGGGCAAACAGAGCTTCGCGCATGAACAGGTCACGGGCTATCGCGGCGATCCTCCCGCGCATGGTTCCCAGCCTCATGCCCCACGCTGCCCGGCGGGTCGCGGTGCGGGATGCCTTCGAGCGGATGCGGTCATAGGCTGCAGCCCATGCCGGCGCCGTAGATGGGTCGGCTTGCATGGCAGGCAGTGCCAGGCTCAGGAACTCCGCGTCTGCAAATCCGGTGTTCATCCCCTGGCCTCCGATGGGGCTCATGACATGGGCTGCATCTCCGCTGAGTAAAACGCGTCCATCATGGTAGGACTCGCATTGCATCCAGCGCGGGCTGAAGCTGCTGGTGGCGATGCCCTCCGCCTGTGGGACGGAAATGCCGGTGCGGTGCTGCACCATCTCAGCCAGCGCACCGGCATCGGCGCCGGACGCGGGCGGATCCGTCTGCACGATCCAGCGTCTCCTCCTCTGCGGCAGGGGGAAGGATTCCACAGCGCCTTCAGAGGTAAAGAAGAGATGCGCCTCCACACCCAGGTGCGAACTGTCGGGAAAGTCCGCCATGAGAAAATGGCAGCCATAGCTGCCTCCGTGACTGCGGATGTGCAGCATCTCGCGGATGCTTCCCCGCGCCCCATCGCAGGCCACCATATGGGCACAGGTGACGGTTCGTTCTCCTTCTGCGGTGGAAACCTTCACGATCGCCCGTGCGGAATCCTGCTCCAGCGTCCTGACTGCAGCGCCATATTGGATCGTGGCGTGAGGGAACTTCAGCAGGTTCTCGCGCAGCACATGCATCACCACTTGCTGGGGCACGCTCAACACGAAGCGATGAGGGCCATCGAGTCTGGAGAAATCGCAAAAGCCCACTGGCCCCATCTCTCCATGAACCATGACTCGATCAATGGGGATGCCCTGATCGATGATGACTTTATCGAGATGGAGCTGGCCAAGGATTTCCAGTGAGGGAGGAGTGATGCCGATGGCCTGCGAAGGCTGGAGGCTGCCATCGCTCTTCTCAAAAATGTGCACACGCTTTCCGCGTTGGGCGAGCAGATTTGCCAGCAGCAGGCCCACGGGCCCTGCGCCTGCGATCACCACGTCATAGTCATGGTCCCCGGACGTGATCTTCGTCGCAACTTGTGATGTTGGTTGGGTCCGCCAGCGCGGTATCCAGTAGGGCACACGGCTTTGATAGCGCACGAAGGCCTCGCCATAGTAGCGCAGGTAGCGCCGCTCTTTGAGCAAGGGCGCTGCCACGCAGTAGGTTGTCCAGATCAGTGCGGCGAAGACATGGTCGAGCGTCCATACCGGTCCCGTCCACAGAATCAGCGTGAAGGAGAGGTAGATGGGCTGCCGTGAATGGCGGAAGGTTCCCGCGCGGCTGAACGGCTTGTACACAGGTGGTTTATTACGCCAGACGCTGCGCCACCCCAGGCTGCCCATCTGGACATCCATCCCGGCGTCATGCATCGACCTGATCAGCAGCAGCCATGACCCCGCGTACAGGGCATCCAGCGCATACAGCAACCCTCCGGAGGGCGCCGGCCAAATCACCCGGGAGGGAGACCACAGTAGGAACACCAGCAACAGTTGAACAGAAGAGATGCAGGCAAACAACGTGGTGGACAGCGCCCGTCCCAGCCCCAGCGGGGCCAGCCGCGCCATCCATCTGCGCCCGCGTTCGCCCAGCAGCACGCTGTGCGAGAGAGCGAACTGGGCGAGAAGGAGGAAGTTCGCTCCAAATCCGAGCCAGCCCGAAAGCCGGCCCCGTCCCATGGTCAATCCGGAATGCAGGCTGAAGAACATGGCTCCGATGGCCACCGCGAAGATCGCATGAGTCAGCACCCCATAGCCCAGGGCGATCCAGCGCTGGGTCGTGGAGTATGGAGGACTCGCGTGCTGGTGCGCACTCTTCGGCCCGCCGGGATCCGGTGTGGGAGTGCGAGGCTCAGCCATGGGCAGCTACCTGGTGGAGTGTTTGCAGGGCGGCGATTTCCACTCCGCGATTCGGTGTGCGGCAGCCGATGCGTTGCAGCAGCGCTGTCTCCACGGTGAGCCCCGGCCCGAAGGCCACGGCGCAGGTGGAGGCCTGCGGGGTTTGGGCGGTGTCCAGCAGGTCTTTCAAGACAAAGAGCACCGTGGCGCTGCTCATGTTTCCGTATTCATGGAGCGTGCGGCGGGAGCTTGTCAGAGCTGCTTTTGGCAGCCCGAGCCCGGATTCCGCCTTGTCCAGAATGGCGCGTCCTCCTGGATGCACCGCCCACTCCTCAATCATCTCGGGAGAGGTGTCCCGTGGCAGCAGCATTCGCCTCAGCATCGGCTGGAGTTCTGCTCCGAGAATCTCCGGCACGTAGCTGCTCAGCTTGATGTCGAATCCGTGATTGCCTACATCCCACGCCATGTCCGATTCACCTTGGGGAAGCACCGCCGAGGCGAAGCCATCCACCCGGTAGGACGGACGCTCAGGAGATGGCGCTTTCGCGCTCAGGATCGCAGCTCCCGCGCCATCTGCGAAAAGGGAGTTCGCCAGCATCGCATCAGGGCGGTCATCAAGCTGCATGTGCAGCGTGCACAGTTCAAGACAGACCACGAGCACCACCGCATCCTCATTCGCCTGGCAGAATTGTGCCGCCATGCGCAATGCGGGAAACGCAGCATAGCAACCCATGAAACCAAGGGTGTACCGCTCCACGCCGGAATTGAGTCCGAGATCCTGCACCAGATAAAAGTCCGGTCCTGGATTCACGAAGCCGGTGCATGACGCGTACACCACATGCGTGACCTGGCCGTGGGTGAATCCGCTGCCGGAAATGGCGCGGCGGGCCACCGCGACCGACATGTCGCGTGATGCCCGGGAATAGACGGCATTGCGTTCCGCCGTCGTGGGCTTCGAAGGCATGCCGTACTCGTCGATCTGGAAGAGACCACCACCGCGGGGATGGTGAAAGTCATCCAGCACGCTGTATCTCGTCTTGATGCCAGAACGCTGGTAAACGGCGTGAAGCAGCCGCTTGGACCTCGCGCACCGCGTCCAGGACTTCATCCGTTCCCGAATGCAGTCCTGCTCGTAGGAGAATGGCGCGGCCTGCGTGGCGATGTGGTGAATGTATGTGCTCATGGCGGCCTCAGGCTTGGGTTTTGGTGAGTGTGACGTTCACATGAACCTTCACCGTGTCCCCCACACGGATGACGAGCATCACCGCTGGTACCGTGATGCCGCAGGCCTTCAGTGAGAGATCGAAATCGACATCAAAGGACGCCTTGTCGTCCTTCTGCTTCCAGTTGCTCACCACACCTTCGACCTTCTGCTTCTTCCCCATGATGGAGAGTTGGAAGGGGAGCTTCCTCGGGGCCATGCCGCTCCCCGGTGACAGAGATGCAAAGGTGGTGTCGAAGTCCCCCGCCACCAGTGGGAAATCCACCACGCGCATGGCCTTGCGCATGTTCTCATCACGCTTTGGTTCCTTGGTATCCATGTCCACGGCCTTCACCTCCACTTGCGCTTTCAGGGCGGTGGGCTGTGACGAGGCATCCATGAACACCGTGGTGAGGAATGGCTGGGCGCTCACGGTGCCTGACCAGTCATGCAGGGTGGAAGTACCATGGAACTGGATGGCGGCAGCGCCCTTCCAGACAGTGGAGGTGTCCGCAGCGGAAGGCTGCAGAAGGCCCAGAAAGGCCGTGGCAGTTGAAAGCAAGGCAAGGGGTAATTTCATAGGTGTGTGAACAAAAAAATCTTGAAGGAGCGGGCCGCGAGGTGGCTCGGGTGCCGCGCACGCGTGATAGAACCGCGACCATCCGCATGATGGCTTTGGTACGGATCGTCACTTCCACGCCAGTCTCAGGCGCAGCAGTGACCGAGTGTGCTGCTCAAAGCAGATGCACGCAGCGCGCAATCCTCAATTCTTCTGCCGCGCGCAGTCCCACTGGCGGGGCCCTGCTAGACGCGGGATTTCCGCTGACTGTCAGTGGCCGCAGAAAACGATCATGGATAATCAGAAGCTCCCATGGCAAGGACTCTTCGCTGGGAGATTCGCGTTCGACACTGGCGATCGTTTCGTCCGTCGTCCGATCGGGGCGTTCGTCGCAGTGGCACGGTATGGATGGGTC
>JAEYUU010000735.1 GCA_023429545.1 Verrucomicrobiota bacterium | reverse complement strand
GACAGCACCCGCCGTGTGTGAGATCTGGAGTGACCTCGCGGTGCGTCCTCATGTGGAGGCTCTGCAGTCCACGCTGATCTTTCGTTTCCCTGGAGCAGAGAGGACGTACTTCTCCGTGGTGCTGGATGAGGACATCAAGCCTGTCACCTGGAGCGCCGCAAATGTCGTGGTGGATGAGCACCAGCGGATCACTGGCTCGACATCTACCAGCTTCAAGGATGTGGTGCTCCGCCGGGAGAATGGCCGCCTCATCGCGGACATCCGGCTGATGCGTCCCGTGCGGGACCAGTTCCAGATTGGCCTTACCGCGGTCCGCTCCTTTCCGAACGTGGAGGGCCCGCGCATGGCGCCGTTCGTTGGTGCGGTGGCGGCACGTGTGGAAAGGACCACGCAGCTCAGCGTGTCACCGGCCCTGAAGGTTAGCGCTTCACCGGGAAATGCGGAGCGGATCCCCACGCAGAACAAGGGCGCGGAGCCAGCCATGGGCGCATGGCGGCTGCGCAATGATGATGCACTGTCCTACACTATATCCGTCTCAGATGAATCCTCCAGCGCAGAGGTGGAAATGCTGGCCCAGGTGGGAGTGAGCAAGCTGGAGATCATGGTGGCAGCCACGCTCAAGGCGGGCCGTCTGCCACTGCACGAGGCCTACATGCGGCTGCCGCAGGGTTATGAGGTGCAGAGCGTCCAGGGTGCGGGCCTTCGTGGATGGCAGCGGGATGACGATGGCGTGTTCGTGCAATTCGATTCAAGCGTCAGCAGCGAAGCCCGTCTGGTGCTGAATGCCGCGCTCACCCGCGCACCGGGAGAAGGCGCGGCCACCCTGCCGGTGGTGTTCTTTGAAGGCATGGCAAGACAAAAGGCCGCCGTATTTCTCGCGGTGAATGCGGCCATGGACGTTCGCACGCAGTTCGATCGTGCCTGGCGCGAAACGGATTCGGAGTCGTTGTCCAGGGTGTTCACGGTCTCCCCGCCCTGGGTCACAAAGCGTGCTCTCGTCTGGGAACCGGACACTGCAGCGGCCAAACAACCGCCTGTGGCTCCTGTGGTGAATCTGATCGCGCAGCAGCCGAAGTTCAGTGCAGACACCGTGCTGCTGGTGCGCTCCGCGGATGAGTCATTGGGTTTTTCACAGCAGGTGGGCATCACCGTGGAACGGGGAGCGGTGGGCAGCCTGAAGGTGCGCCTGCCTGCATCGCTTCCCGAGGCACGCGTGGGAGGGCCGGATGTGCGCGATGTGCAGATCACCGCCCAGGGTGAGGCACGCGAATACAGCGTGACGTTTCAAGGTGACATACTGGGAACCGCGTCAGTGACCCTGGACTGGGAGCTGCCTCCTGCCGCCGAGTCGATTCTTCCGCTGGCGGTCGTGGAAGGCGCATCGCGTTCGCGGCGCTTCTTCATTCTGGAGAACAGCTCCTCGCGTGAAGTGAAGAACGCACTCACGAATGTGGAGAAGACCGTGGCCTCCGCCGTGCCCTGGTTGCCGGAAGGCATGGCGTCCGCGGATCTCTACCAGGCACGAAGCGCCGATGCGGAGCTGAAGCTCATGTTCTCCAACACCCAGGCCACCGCGGGGAATGCGGCGATCGTCACGCTCGCGGAAATCACCACCGCACTGCGGCCCAATGGCGAGCGGTGGGAGACCGTCGTGTACTCACTGGCAAACCGCTCGCTGCAATTCCTTCCCGTGCGCCTGCCGGAGAGAGCGGAGCTGGTCACGGTGATGGTGGGTGACGAAATGGTGCGTGCGGACCGGGGCATCCCTGCCACCGTGGCCAGTGACAAGGCAGCGCCGTGCCACTTGGTGCCGCTCATCCAGATGCGCGCGGGCCAGCTTTCGCAGCAGGTGCGGCTCACCTATTTCGTGCCGGCGAAGGACGGCCCGTCGCTCAAGGGCACGGCCATGATGGATGATCCGGAACTCGCCGGCCTCTCCGCGGAACGTACCCTGTGGAATGTGTGGGTGCCGGATGGCTACGAGCTCGATGAGTTCGATGGCAATATGGAGGAGGTCGTCGAGGAAGTGATCGAAGACGAGAAGGTGCAGCAGAAGCTCAGCGATGTGCTTCGACTGAATCGCATTGTCTCCAGTAGCAATATCAGCGAGTCCGATGCCAAGGAGGCCTGGGGCAATGCGAGCAAAGCACTTGAGGAAGTGGAGCAGTACCAGCAAAGCAAGAAGAGCCGCTCCTACCGCAGTGACAGCAAGCCGTCCGCCAAGGGCAAGGCCAGGGTAAGGAGATGGACGAGCAGGTGGTGCTCAAGAGCAATCAGCAGCTCGAACAGCAGCTCAGGCAGCAATCGCAACTGCTCTCCGAGAACAGCGGCAAACTCGAAAAGTTCAGCAAGACCGGCTCCGGTACGTTGCAGCTTCAGGGCAGATCGACTTTCTCCGCGGGCAAGGACGGAAAAAACGGAGTGAATACGTGGAACTTTAATGACGAGGCCTCCCAGGCAAAACCGAAGGAGGGCAAGGTGGTGCTGCAAGGTGCGAACACGGTGCTCAATGACAACGTGGCCGTGAGCAATGACTTTCTCATGCAGCAGGGGCAGGGTGCGCAGATGGGAAACGCACCGGCTGCGAGGCAAAAGCCCCAGAATGCTGCCGCAGCAAGCCAGGCGCTCACGTCGAATGTGACGCTTAACAATGCCCGTGGCGCCGCCAACTTTATTCAGACGGACGGAGGCGCCGCAGGTCTTCCAGGGGACGGCAGGGTAACAGGCCAGCCCGGCATGGTTGGAGCCAATACTCACACGGGTGCCATGCAAATGAACGGTACGATTACCATCAATGGCAGCATGCCGCAGACGCTGGCACCCGTGACAGGTCCAGCTCCGGCACCAGTACCAGCAGGCGCAGACCCGTTTGCTCCTGCTGCGGGAGCAGCAACGAGTGTGCCCGCAGCGAGACCAGCGATCGGACCCGGCACACTTACCGTTCCCTCGACCCCGGCACCGGCCGATCAGCCTCGCAGCGGACAGCAGCGTGCCGGAAGCGTGCAGGAGAGCCTGCAATCCGCCTACAGCGCCTACAATCTCGGCGACTTCGACAGGGCGAACGCGGCCTTCCAGGATGTTCTGCGGGTGGATCCCTACAACACTGCTGCCCGCCGTGGCATGGAGCGCACGGAGCAGATGCGTTCCGAATACTTCGACACCGCACGGAATCAAACCCGTGCCCGCATGCTCAATGAGGTGAACCGGGGCTGGGAAGAACCTGTGCAGGCGGCGGTGCTCACGCCCCAGTTGAGGCCCCAGGGCCGCGTATCCATGCCCGTAGACGTCCCGCTGACCGGCACGGTGTACCATTTTCGCAAACTGAAAGATCACGCCGCGTTGGAACTGGACATTGAAAAACCCCTCGAACCCGGTCGCACGATGGCATTGTGGTTCTTGCTGGTTGGCGCACTGGCATTGGCGGGCATTGCGTGGCTCGGGCGCAAGCGCGGCGCGAATGAGTGGCAGAGTGCATGATCGGAGACGGTTGAACCGGGGCGCTGATCAGGCGTCAGTTTGGAATTGCCGCGAGCAGATGCTTGCATACATTGAGGCAGCGCTGCGTTTGGTGGCTCTGTTGTAAGTATGTCGCGCATGCAGGCCTCCTCATCTCAATCAGGACAAGTGCAAGCGGCAGAACCGGATCCGCTGGGCCGTCTGATGCGGATGATCCGCGAACAGGGTGATGTGGTGCAATACCGCAGCGGCTATGGCCCTGTTCATCTTTTCAATCATCCGGACCATGTGCAGGCCATTCTGCAGAATTCAAATTTTCAGAGAACCGCGCTCCTGAAAATGGTGACTGGCGACGGACTGCTCGCCAGCGATGGCCGGCACTGGCAGACGCAGCGCCGCCTGCTGCAGCCGGCTTTTCATGAGAAATGCATGGCCGGATTCGGGCCCGTGATCACGCAGTCAACCATCGCCATGCTCCATCGCTGGGAGCAGGCGGCGACATCCGGACAGGAGTTGGACATTGGTGCAGAGACCAAGAGGCTGACGCTGGAAATTATTCTCAAGGTCCTTTTTGATGACATCACCCAGGAGGATGTGAACCGGATGTCGGATGCTGCCCGGGTGCTGATGCAATATTTGGGTGATCTTTCCGATGTGCTGCTCCAGGTACCGCTCGCGATTGACCCCGGGCGTGAAGAACGGTTCCGCATCGCCCTGGAAGTGATGGATGCCATGGTGCATGAACTCACCGGCAGAGTGAAGTCCACGAGCGAAGGCTCGCGTGGCATCGTATCCTCTCTGTTGGAAGCAAGGAATGCAGGGGCCCTGACAGACCGACAGGTGCGGGATGAGGTTATCACCATGATCATCGCCGGGCATGAGACCACCGCCATTGCTCTCGCATGGACAGCGCACCTCCTGTCCATGCATCCCGAGGTGCGGGCACGCCTGGTCGATGAGGTGGATGCGGTGCTGGAAACACGGATTCCCTCATGGGATGCTTTGCCAAGCCTGACGTACACGCGCATGGTGTTTGATGAAGCGTTGCGTATGTATCCACCTGTCGGTATCGTGGTGAGGCAGGCGGTGGCAGAGGAGGTGGTGGGAGGTTGCAAGATTCCGGCCGGTGGGCTGGTAGTCTTGAGCGCCTATACGACCCATCGACATCCTGAATTTTGGAGTGAGCCTGAGCGCTTCGATCCTGAGAGGTTCCATCCTGATCGCAGTCGCGAGCGTCATCGTTTCGCCTACTTCCCTTTCTTGGGTGGGAGGCACCAGTGTATTGGACAGGGACTGGCGACCATGGAGGGGCCACTGATCCTGGCAC
>JAEYUU010000201.1 GCA_023429545.1 Verrucomicrobiota bacterium | reverse complement strand
TTCCAAGAACATGGCCAATGCCATCACCCCCTCCCTCCGCGCCCGCTTGGAACGGCTCAAGCACGCGGGCGCCATCATTGGCTTGTGCCTCGCCTGGCGCCGGCTGGTGGTGGTGAGTCTCATGCCCTTTGAGGACTTCCGCATCGAGCAGGTCGTGCAGACCTTCCACGACGCGCGCGACCACTTTCAGGGAAATGGAGACCGCGTGCTGGACTCCCTCTGGATGGGCTTCCTCGATGTGCATGCCATGTGCATCTTCGCCGGCGAGATCAGCGTGATTGTGCTTCACACCCGCCAGGAGGAGTCCGACTTCATCACGGGCATCGTCAAAACCTTCCTGAATGACGCCCAGCTTCTCATCTCCGCCGCCTTGGCGCCTGCCAATGAGAACTCGGAAGGCGAAGGCGATGAAGCGTGGCTTCCTCAGCCTCCGAATCTGAATCCGAATCAGACGAATGTGATGGCGTAGCGGGGAAGCGTAAAATGATGGTCGGCACGTAGCAATTGGTGCTGCGAGGTTGCTCCTATGGTACCACTTTCCCCGAGCCCTTATGCCCAGGCCATGCTCGATTGTTGGCATGGCGAGTCGGAGGCGACGTACCACATCCATCGCGACGACGGCTTTTCTGATGCAATTCCGGCCTCGGCATCGTTTGCTGAGGAGCCCTTCAATCCAGTGGAGCATCTGGCATTGGAGCGGGCCACAGGCCACATGCTTGACGCGGGGGCAGGTGTGGGACGTCACACCCTTTTCCTTCAGGAGCGTGGGCACACCGTCACAGCGATCGAGATAGAGCCTGATCTTGTGAAGATCATGGCCGGGCGTGGCGTGACTGAACCATTGTGTGGGAGCGTCTTCTCACTCGTCGGCCGGAGGTTCGACACGATACTTATGCTTATGAACGGCTTCGGTATGGTGGGGACGCCAGCTGGAGCGGATGCCTTTTTCGAGCGGGCACAATGGCTCCTCTCGCCAGAAGGGCAAATCCTTTGCGATTCCTTCGATGTGCACCGGACCACCAATCCCGTTCATCTAGCCTATCACGAAACTAATCGCCGCATGGGCCGCCCGGCCGGTCAGATGCGCTTCTCCATCGAATATCAGAATCGCCGCGGCGAAGCATTCGATTGGCTCCACATCGACTTTGGGACGTTGCGCCACATCGCCAGTCGCCACGGGTTCTCGGCCGAACTACTGGCTCAGGAGGAGAGCGGGCATTACTTAACCCGACTGGTCCATGAGAACCCGCGAGGCGCCCCCGCGTGACAGGACTGGAATGCAAATCGGCACTAGACGCTGGTGAATGATGAAGTAGTAGAATTGTCGCCTCAACTTCTCTTCTGCGAATTTCATGAAACATGGGGGCGCCTCGGCCCGCATCTATTCCCCCCTGGATCCGGAATTGCAGGACTCGGGGGTTCCCCACCATGAATCCGCCCACGCCTCCCACCGCTCCCCTCACCCGTCGCCATTTTCTCACCCGCAGCGGCATTGCGCTGTCCCCGCTGGCGTTCCCCTTCGTGCTGAAGGGCGCTCCGGGAGTGGGCAAAAATGAGGACACGCTGAAGATCGGCCTCGTGGGCTGCGGTGGTCGCGGCACGGGAGCGGCCCAGCAGGCGCTCTCCGCGGACTACAACACCACACTGCATGCGGTGGCGGATGTCTTCCCTGAGAAGGCACAGGCTGCCATCACCCAACTGGCCGACAAGTTCGCCAATCGTGTGGATATTCCGCAGGAGCGCCAGTTCATCGGCTTGGATGCGTACAAGCAGCTCATTGCCATCTGTGACGTGGTCATTCTGGCCAGCCCTCCCGGATTCCGCCCCCACCACCTGCAGGCAGCGGTGGATGCCGGCAAGCACATCTTCTGCGAGAAGCCCATGGCGGTGGATGCGGCGGGATATCGCGTGGCGCTGGAAGCCGTTCGCAAGGCGAAGGAGAAGAAGCTCAGCGTCGTGGCCGGTTACTGCTGGCGTCGCAGCGCTTCCCGCATTGAGGCGATGAAGCGTCTCCACGGCGGCGAACTGGGAGAACTGACCGGGATCTTTTCAAATTACTACACCGGCCCGGTGAAGCCCATGCAGGAGGTTTCCGCACGGAAACCGGAGTGGAGCGATGTGGAGTGGCAGATCCGCAACTGGTACAACTTCTCCTGGCTGTCCGGTGACGGTCTCGTGGAGCAGGCCATCCACAGCGTGGACAAGATTTGCTGGGCGCTGAAAGACACGGCCCCCATCTCATGCATTGCCACCGGAGGACGCCAGCTTCCCAATGAAGGCGGCAACATCTACGACCACTTTCACATCGCCTATGAGTGGCCGGGCAACATCCTCGCCCACCTCGGCTGCCGCCAGATCAAGGGCTGCTACAATGAAAACTCCGACCACATCCGCGGCACGAAGGGGACCTTGATCATCGGCAAAGGTGACAAGCCCTTCATTGATGGCGAGCAACGCTGGCGCTATCGCGGCGAGGAGAAGAACATGTATCAGGTGGAGCACGACGAACTCTTCGCCGCCATCCGCAAGGGCGAGGCGGTGAATGACGGCGATTGGATGCTGCACAGCACCATGGTGGGCATCATGGGACGCATGGCGGCCTACAGTGGGAAGAAGATCACCTGGGACGAGGCAATCAAGAGCGAGGAAGACCTCGCGCCCGAGGAGACGCTGAAGTGGGGGGACAAGTTCGAACCCACCCCCATGCCGCGCCCCGGCCTGCAGGCGGGAGGGAGCCCCGGGGGCTCTCTTATCGAAGAGAATGAAATAAGGCCCCAGCTCGGGGCGAAGTGTCAGGCTCAAGTCTGCGATTGCAGCTTGAGCCCCCCTCCCCCTGTGCTAAGCCATCCCTGTCATGCGTCTCACCCACCTGCTCACCCTGGCCACCCTCAATGCCGCGCTCTGCACGGGCGCTTCCGCGAAGATAGAAAAGCCTGATTTCAACAAGCACATCAAGCCCATCCTTGAGGCGGCATGTGTGCACTGCCACTCGGAGAAATC
>JAEYUU010000699.1 GCA_023429545.1 Verrucomicrobiota bacterium | reverse complement strand
CCTTTGAAGGCTTGCACGCAGCCACCGCGCAGGCCTTGGACTCGTTCTCACCCAATCACTGTGCCAACTTCTTTCATCACGCCAATTATGCGACAAATTAAATAGAAAATGCTCTAGGCATCCTGCCTGACAGTGGGCGTTGGGCTTCCAGCCTGACGGCACCTCGCGCTCTAAAGAAGCGTGCTGTCGTCCTGCCGCTCCAGCTTGCCGACCTTCTTCTTGATGATCTCGATCTGCACGGTCATCTCATGCAGTGCCTTGATGCAGTCGCCCATGGTTTCCGCATCATTGAGCCCGGGCAGCGCAGGATGAATTTTCATGAACTGAAGCGCGATGTTTTTCGCGGCTTCGCGGATCTGGGCAATGGCGGCGGGGCGGTCCATGGGGAGAATCAAAGGTCAAAGGTTAACAGTCAAGGGAGGAGCCGCAACGCCGGGAAATCACGGCCAATGCTGGACCTCTTGGCTCCTCGCTATCGGATGAAATAACTCAAGTTCTCCAACTCCACCGCGAGATCCACATTATTCACGACCACATTCCGCGGCACTTCGAGCACCACGGGGGAGAAGTTCAGCACAGCCTGGATGCCGGTTTCCACCATGGTATTCACCACTTCCTGGGCGTGGGTTCCGGGAACGGTGAGGATGGCCATCTTGATCTGGTGCTGACGGATGAAGCTGGTAAGTTCGCTGGCATCAAGGAGCTGGGTCTTGAGGCCTTTCACCCGTCGCGGGTCTGGCTTGGTGTCGAAGGCGGCGACGATTTCGAAGCCCTCTTTCTGGAATCCGCCGTAGCGAAGGAGCGCCGCGCCGAGATTTCCCACCCCCACGAGGATGACCGGTTGGAGGCGGGAACGGCCCAGCACCTCGCCGATCGCAGAGCCAAGACCGGCCACATTGTAACCCAGGCCGCGGGTCCCGAACTGACCCAGATGCGTCAGGTCCTTGCGAAGCTGGGTGGACTTCACGCCCGCTGCCTTGGCGAGCGCTTCCGAAGAGACGGTCTCGATGTGGTTGTCCTTCAGGCGGTTGAGGCACCGCTGATAGATGGAGAATCGGTAGACGGTTTTGCGGGGGATCTCGGGCTTGGGCACTTGTGATTTTTCACAAGGATACGATCGAAGTCAAATGTCGGTTGCAAGCAGGTTGGGCTACCCGGTGGCGTAAACACCCCGTGAATGGTGGTGCAACTGATGGCAGGAGAAGACAATCCGTTATCGACCTGGCTTGCGGCCCTTCGCATTTTGCGCGGCTGAAGAGGGGCCTGGAGATGAATCCGCCGCAGGGGTCAGCATCTCCTTCACCACAGGCGAGAGCAAAGCCGCGAGACTGGCATAGCCGCTGGCACTGAAGTGCGTGCCATCCAGCGTGTAGCCGGTCTTCCACCGGTCATCAGCGTCCACCATGGCTTCATACACCGGCACGATCCGCACCTTGTCGGGCCAGGAGGCTTTGGTGATCAGGGCATTGGTTTGCTGGATGCGCTGACGAAGAGCGCTTTTCGGTTCGTCGCCGCTGGGCGGCAGGGTCAGGAGCAGAACCTTGGCTTCCGGCATCTTTGACTGAAGCATCGCCACCGCCCGCTGGATCGCGCGAAGCACCTCCTCCGGTGCATCTGGCGGTTCCATGCCCAGGTTGTTGGTGCCCATGAGCAGCACCACGAGTTCCGGCTTCGCGCGCCGGAAGTCGAGGCGGCGGATGCGCTCCAGGATGTGTTCCGTGCGGTCGGCGGTGAGGCCGAGGTTGGCGGCCTTGAACGGCGCGAAATGGAGATCCCAGTCCGCCTTGCCGGTGTGCTCCCAGAATTCAGTGAGGGAATCACCAATGAAGCATATGCGACAGGGCTGGTTGGTCAGGATGCCCTGTTGCGCACCCACGCGGCGCAGCCAGCCGATCTCGGAGATTGGTTGTGGTTGGTCGGCGGCACGTGTCTTGACCGGGGCCGGGCTTTGAGCAGTCGCCGGCAGCGCAACCACCGCCACCATCGACGCGAAAAACCCTTGGCGCAGCCAATTCATCCCGCGATGATGCGCACACCATGCGCTACTGGCTACTGAAAACCGAACCCGACGTCTTCTCCTTTGACGACCTGAAAAAGCGCCCCAAGAAAACCGAGCCCTGGAACGGCGTGCGGAACTACCAGGTGCGCAACATGATGCGGGATGACATGAAGGTGGGCGACCTGGGATTCATCTACCATTCAAGCTGTGAAGTGCCCGGAGTTGCTGGCGTGGTGCGCATTTCCAGCGAAGCGCGTCCCGACCCCACCCAGTTCGATCCGGACAGCGAATACTATGACAAGGGGAGCAAGAAGGAAGAACCGCGCTGGTTGCTGGTCGATGTGACTTGGGAGGCGGATTTCAAGAACTTCGTCACCCTCACTGCTCTGCGTGATGAGCCACGCCTGACGGATCTCATCACCCTGCGTCGCGGAAACAGGCTCTCTGTCACTCCAGTGGAGAAGAAGCACTTTGACCTCATCTGCAAAATGGGTGGCGTTGTGCTGAAGTAAAACGTTCACTCCTGCTGCGATGCCCCGAGGGTCTTGCGAACAAACGGAAGTGTGATGCCAGTAGTAGTATGAAAGGATGCATCATACGCGCCTGCACACCCGCTCTGCTGGTGCTGTGCCTCGCCGCGTGTGGTCCAGAGGCACGGCAGGCACCCGAGAAGCCGCAGCGATGGGCACTTTTCGCACTCCCTCTGGTCGAGCATTGGAAGGAGGCGGAGATGCTCCACTCTGGCGGGGTGCAACGCGAGGCGGAAGGCTACATCCTCAAGGCCGGGTCGCCCATGACAGGCATCGTGTTCCCCACCTGGGAGCAGGACGGCCTTCCGCTCACGGCCTACCGCATCACCTATGAGGCCATGCGGGTCAGCGGGCGGGACTTTTTCGGCAGCGTGACGTTTCCTGTGGGAAGCGCGGAGAATTGCGTCACCTTTGTCCTGGGCGGCTGGGGCGGTTCGCAGGTGGGCATCTCGTCCATTGATGGGTTGGACGCCAGCATGAATTCCACGGGCAGCATGCAGCGGTTTGAAGACGGGAAATGGCACCGGGTTCGCGTCGAGGTGACTCGTGACACGCTTGCCGTCTGGCTGGATGACCGGCCCCTTGCCAGGGCGGACATTTCCAGGGCTCAGCTCAGTTTGCGCAGCGGCGAGATTGATCGCTGCGTGCCATTCGGCTTCGCCACGTATGAGACGGAGGGTAGGGTGCGGAATGCCGTGGTGGAACGGCTGAGCGATGGATAGCGGGGAATTGTCCGCGCTTCTACGGAGCTGAAGTGGTTGGCCATTGACCTCGGTGCGACTCTCCGCAACCATGGCGGCGCTTGGAATAAGGAATTACGACGCTCATGAACTGGTTTTACGCGGAGAACGGTCAGCAGAAGGGTCCTGTGTCGGATTCAGATTTGGCGTCGCTGGCTGAGAACGGCTCCGTGAAGGTGGAGACCCTGCTGTGGCGGGAGGGCATGCCGGACTGGCAGCCCCTGGGCCGGGTGCGCCCGGATTTGGTGGTTACCACCGGCACACCCATGATCAGCGGTGTGGCGGTCGCAGAGCAGAGCAAGGATCTGCTGGTGCAGCAGATGCGCGAAGGCGTCATTGGTGAACTGACGGCTCCCAGTGCCATCCGCTACGTGGGCTTCTGGTGGCGATTTTTGGCGTGGTTCATTGACTACATCATCCAGATGGTGGCCCAGCAGATCATTCAGCTGGTCATGGCAGCATTTATCTCCTTGGGGGCGGTTGGTGTGGGTAACGAGAATGCCGCGGGCATTTTCACCCTCGTCATCGTCTTCCTGACGCTGGGGCTTTCACTGGGGTTGAATGCCTGGTATCACACGTGGATGGTGGTCCGCTTCGGGGGCACCCTTGGGAAGATGGCGCTGGGCTTCAAGGTGGTCACCATGGATGGCATGCCGCTCAGGTGGCCGCGGGCCTTGGGGCGCTGGGCCGCGAGTCAGATCCTGAACTGGCTCATCTGGGGTATCGTCCTCATGATTCCCGTGGTGCTTGTCATTGTCATCGGGGTGAGCACGGTGGGCGATTTTCAGAAAATGGAGGATGGTGGCCCGGCCGCATTCTGGATCCTGGGAATGATCTTTGCCGGTGTCATTGGTACCATCGCGGGTGGTTTTCCGTGGTGGATGGCAGGACCGGACAAGGAAAAGCGGGCGCTGCACGATCGCATCTGCGCTACGCGTGTGGTCTGGAAGTGATGGACAAGGCGGCCTGAAAGGGGACGACAGCAATGATGACCATGGTTCGATGCTCGGCTTGCGGCTACCATATTCCGGTGGCGGTCTTTGCGTCGTCACGAGAAGGGGCCTGCCCTCTCTGCCGCAGGCCGGTGCAAGCAGTGCTGCTGCCTGCCATGAGGCACGTGCCTCACGCGGGGCCACCCGCGTTGCCGGAGGAACCGCCCGCGCCCGGGGAGGCGACCTGCTTCTACAGTCCCAACAGGCGCGCTGTCCGCACCTGTTCGCACTGCGGGGTCTTTGTTTCGGAGGCCTGGTCAGCCCAGTGGGGTGCGGAACATGTATGCCTGAAGTGCCTGGATGAACTGCGGGGCCGCCGGAAGGACTCCCGTTTCGAGGTGCGCCGGGTCCTGTGGGACAACATTGCGCTGGGCACGGCGCTGCTGCCATTCCTGGTCTGTGTGCCGTTGCTGCTGCTCGGTCCGATTGGAGTGGTATTGATGGCGATGTTCGCCCTGCCAGCGAGTCTCATCACCGCCCCTCTGGCCTTGGGATT
Source organism: Verrucomicrobiota bacterium (assembly GCA_023429545.1). GTDB lineage: Bacteria > Verrucomicrobiota > Verrucomicrobiia > Verrucomicrobiales > Verrucomicrobiaceae > Roseimicrobium. The sequence goes on along the minus strand of JAEYUU010000699.1, from coordinate 1,993 downwards.
CACCATTTATGGTTGGAAGAAGCCCCGCAGTCTTGTGCCGCGCGGTCCCTGGCGCCTGGTCTGGGCGCTCGTCCTGAGCCTCCTGCAATGTGGTGCGTGGGGCGTGTTGCTCGTAAGCGGCCTGACGCGAGCCTTTTTTGACAGGTAGGAAAGCTGGAGCGCATGAAAAAGCAATTTGCTGACTACACCTGGCTCGCCGGTAATCACGGCGGGGGTGGATCCCTCTGGCAGGGTCCAGACCATCTGCTGGTGATCGAGGGGAAGGGACTGCTGCTGGCGGTGTCCGAGGTATACCGGCGGCTGGACTACAAGAACGTCCAGGCGCTGACGCTCACGCCGACCCGGCGCTACACCTGGATGGCTGTCCTGCTCGCGGTGGGCGCCTTGCTCTTTGCCCTGCTGACGTGGGCGACATGGAGCCAGGAGCCCTTCGTCCCGATCAGCCTGGCCCTTCCGGCCGGATTGCTTCTGATTCTCCTCACGGTGCACCTGGCCCGGGGTCAGACCTGTGCATGCACTGTCCAGACCGCCGTCCAGGTGCTCCGGCTCAAGGCGCTCAACCGTCTGCACACCGCACAGCCGGTGATCCAGAGACTGGAGGTACTCTGCATGGAGCATCAGAGGGACCTGCCTGTCATGGACCCCGGCGCGGTGGCCTCTGCCGCTGCAGCCACTGCATTCCCGCCATCGTCAGTGTATGCGCCCATGGCCGGCGCGAAGCTGGCCTGGTCAGGAAGTGGCTGGGTGCTGGCGGCTGGTCTGCTTGCCATCGGCTGGGCGCTCCTGCTCGGAGGGGAGTTGTTTGTGGAGGGCACGTTCTTCACGTCGATGAGCATGATAGTAGGTTGTGGTTCCGCCATCATGGTCATAGTTGCGCTGGTGAGGGCGTACCAGCAAAGCGTGCCGGGAGGATTGGCTGTCGCTCTCTGGGGAGGTCTGGTCACGCACCTGCTCGCTGCCCTGGCCCTTTTTGCAATTGCCGTTGCAGGCGCCGCGAATGCTGCCGGAAACCGCACTCCGATCGAGGTTCTGGAATCGAACCAGCGGAGCAGCGAGGAGGCCTTCATCCATCTTGCATCCTTCCGGTTTGATCAGGCCGGTCCTTGGGCATGGGGGTTTCTCACGCTCGCATTGATCCTCGCATGCCTCGGAGCCATGCAACTGATGTACGCACCTCGTCGCCGGGCCGCGACCGCAACTGACGCCCCTCCTCCACCATTGTCGATGCCTTAGTTCCCCAACCTCTTACCGGACTGCGTCAACATGTCTGCCGCCACCGCCACTCTTCAACAATCTCACTGCCTCAATCACCCGCGCCGAGAAGCGGCGGCCCGCTGCACCTCCTGCGGCCAGCCGTTTTGCCGCGAGTGCGTGACCGAGCTCGATGGGCGCATGGTGTGCAGCGCGTGCCATCGCGCCAAGGTGGAAACCAGGGAAAAGCCGAAGCGTGACTGGTTCATGATCACCGTCCCGCTGCAGGCGGTGCTGGGGGTTGCCCTATTGTGGGGCACGGCGTGGTTCTTTGGGAAGCTGCTGCTCAGCACTCCATCGGAGTTTCACGAGGGCGTGATGTGGCAGCGATTCGGATTCTAGGAGACACAGTTCGGGGAGCCTTTGCAAAAGTATCCAGCCAGCATGCCAAAAGCCAGCACGCGCGATCGTCGTGAACTCTTCTCCATGGTGGAGGAGGGCACGCACCTGCTGCGCCGCGCCCCAGCGGGTCTGTGGTTGCTCTACTATGCGGGCAGCGTGCCCTTCGTGCTCTACCTCTTCTATTTCTGGAGTGACATGTCACGCTCTGGATTTGCTGAACACCGGGTGCTGGAGTCCTCCCTCATCCTGGCGCTGTTGTATGCGTTCATGAAGGTCATGCAGGCGTGGTTCTGCGATGGGTTGATGGGCCTCGTGCAGGGCCGTGAACAGAGGGACCGCATGCCGGTCCGTGGCTGGTTGCGCCTCATCGTCTCCCAGATGTGGGTGCATGCCACGGCGC
>JAEYUU010000643.1 GCA_023429545.1 Verrucomicrobiota bacterium | reverse complement strand
GCGCAGCAGTCCCTGGTTCTCAAACGTGTTGCCGTTGGTGTTGAGCTTGCCCGTGCGCCAGATGAGCCCGTCGCCATCCACATCGAGGATGGTGGTGGGCGCCATGGCGACGAAGAAGGTGCCGGTGGTGGAAGCTGGATTTTCATTGCTGAGTTCCACGGAGCCACCCGCGCTCATGTTCGAGGTGCCGCGCAGCAGCGACCAGCCGCCGGAGAAAGAGAGGGTGCCGCCGAGGCTGGTGGTGAAAGTGCCCCCGGTGGAGCTGGCGGCGTTACCTGCAAACTGCGAGCCTGAGATGTTCAGGTGGCCCGCCTGCACCGTGATGTCACCGTTGTTGGTGAATGTGCCGCCATTCGTTGTGCTGGCCGGGAAGATGTAGGCGGGATCGTTGGAACTTCCGTCTGAACCGGCACTTTTCAGTATGAGCCCGTTGTTGGTGAAGGAGGAACCGTTGCTGGAAAGCTGCAGATCCGTGCCGGCGTCGATCTGCACCGTGCCCTCATTGAGCACGGCGAACACACCGGTGAAAACCATGTTGTCCCCGGAGTTCTTCGTGTCGAGCAGGAGAGTGCCGCCCTCATCGATACGAAGCGTGCCACCGCTGGTGCTGGTGTGGGTGCGGTTGTCCGTGGCGAGGTAGGAGACGGTGGCCAGGTCAGGGATGCTCACCGTGGCGCCGTTGTTGATGGTCATGGACGTGGTCCATGTGTCCCCATCCACCAGCACGGTATCCGCCGTGTACGTGCCGCCTGCCTCGGCAGACAGCACCGTGCGCGTGGCGGAAAAACTGAGGAGCGAAATGAGGAACAACCGGACAAAGACGCGCATTTTATGATGGAGGGCGATGAAGCCAGACAGTGGTGAATCGTTTCTTCGCGAGGAATCGCGGGGGGAAGAATATCTTGGGTTGATGGGGCGCCCGCAAGTTGGGTGATGAAAAACCCAGTCACGCCGCATGCGTGGCCGGAGATGTCACATCACTGTTGTATCGAAGGCCACCGAACAGCACCCGCAGGCGTGTATAACTTCCATGGGGATGCATTTGGTATGCGAAAGGAATGCGCACTGAAGGGAAGCTGGTAGATGCCGCCATCGTTTGCCTATGGATCAAGCAACCAATGTACCTCAGCCGCGCTGCCCCTCCGGCTCGGGAAGTTCGTTAGTAGAGTCTAAAGTTTACACAGGGCCAAGGACGATGAGGCATGCCATGAGCTGTCGTGTCATTTGCACGACATCCGCATTCCGGCTACTTCATCTTCTCCATGATGAAGCGCAGCTTCTCGAACGTCATCTCGATCGTTTCCTGGGGCGGCGCCTGGTTCGTGGTGGTCCAGTGTTTCTGAAGCATCTGCAGCACGTTGCCCAGAAGGGCGACGGAGGGATCCTGCCGGGCAGTTTCGGTGAGACGCTCATAGCGGGCCATGAGTTCGTTCAGCAGGTGGACGGAGCCCACGCACAGGCTCTTGTTCTCCACTTCGGTGTCATTCACCACGAGGGTGGAGGCCACCTCGAAGAGGCGCATCCACATGCCCAGGTTCACCAGGATGGCCAGGTCTTCATCGCGCTGTTCCTGCAGAAGGGTTTCCGTAAGCTTATGTGTCCCCCCAATCTTGGCCCGCAGCGCGACCCAGTCTTCGGTTTGTGCCATCTTCGCCTCCGCCATGAGGTCCGGGCTGATTTTTTCGGCCAGACCAAGCACGCGGCAGTGGTTGAGCACATCCTGGTTGTTGTCGCGGAAGCGTTGGGAATCTCCTGCCTGCAAGGCCAGATAGGCATCCCCCTGCAGCGAGCCCAAGGTAAAGGCCACGCGCAGCCGCTGGGAGGAAGGGGTGGGCGCCTGCTCGCGGTAGAGTTGCCGCCAGCGGGCTTTCGTCTGCAGGCCCACGCAGGCGAGGAACTCCGCCGGCTGCATGTCCTGCGGCGCGGGCGGGCCAGCGGCGGGAATCTCCGGTGCTGTCACCGACGTGTCCGCCTTCATCGCGATCGGATCCGTGGGCGAGGGTACGGGGGCTGACGTTGCCGGCACGGTCACAACCGCTGCAGACGCAGGCACTGGCGAAGGCACCGGCACTGGCGGTGGGGGCACAGGCAGAGGAGGCACTGCCACGGGCGCCGGGGGTGAGGGTGGCGCCGCCGGATCCTCGGCATGCACGATCCCGGTCGCAAAAACTGTCAGCAGACCACAGGATATCGCAAGCACGCGAAACGGCATGCCACCTTGGATGCAGATCTGTTGAGGATTGTTCATTCCACCGTCACGCTCTTCGCAAGATTGCGAGGCTTGTCCACATCGCAACCCCTCGCTAGCGCAACATAATAGGCGAGCAGTTGCAGGGGGATGGCTGTGAGAAGGGGGCTGAGCATGGACGGCGAGCGCGGGATGTAGATGACGTCATCCGCCACTTTCTCGATGTTCGGATGGCCTTCCGTGGCCACGGCAATGACCGGACCCTTGCGTGCCTTCACCTCTTCGATGTTGCTGATGTTCTTCTCAAACACGGCGTCGTGGGGGGCAATGAAGACGCTGGGCAGCTCCGGCTTCACCAGGGCGATCACGCCGTGCTTCAGCTCCGCACTGGGGTGTCCGCTCGCGTAGATGTAGCTGATTTCCTTCATCTTCAGCGCGCCCTCGAGGGCCACGGGGTAGTTGATGAGGCGGCCCATGAAGAGCATGCCGTCCACGTGCGCGTACTTCTCCGCAATGTCCTTGATGTGGGATGCCTGCTTGAGGATCTCCGTAATCTTGTCCGGGATGGCTTCCAGTTCGTCGATGAGTTCCAGGCCATCCGTGCTGCTCAGGTGGTGGATGCGGCCCAGCAGGAGGCTCAACAGCGTGAGCACGGCCACCTGCGAGGTGAAGCTTTTCGTAGCGGCCACGCCAATCTCCGGGCCGGCATGGATGTAGATGCCACCATCTGACTCGCGGGCGATGGTGCTGGCCACGTTGTTCACGATGCCCAGGCACTTGAGGCC
>JAEYUU010000594.1 GCA_023429545.1 Verrucomicrobiota bacterium | reverse complement strand
GCCAGGCTGAACTATGTGCACCAGAATGCAGTGCATCATAAGCTGGTACACCGGGCCTCGGACTGGAAGTGGTGTAGTGCTCGGGCCTTCAGGGAAGCAGTCTCGCCTGCGTGGTGCCGGACAGTGGCGAGCTTTCGATTTGATGGGATCGCTGCACTGGATGGCGATAGTGACTGAGTCGTAAAGTTGGACTACGGATACGGGGTCAGATTGCCTCTCAAGGCGTGGGACCATCGCCGCAGCAGGCTGCGGACTCCGTACAGCGGCAGCAGGCTGCACGCAGTCCACGGCCTTCGGCGCCCGCTGCCATGCGTCAGGGTTCGCTCTGAGCACGAACTCACTCACTCTTCCGCAACACATCCAGCACCACGCCCTTCGGGAATTTCACCGGGTCGATGGCGGCTTCGAAGAGGTCCTTGCCGTGGGGCTCCTTTTCCAGGCCCACGGAAGTGCCCCATCTGGACTCCAGCTTCTTGAGAAGGACGCTGGCGTCATTGAGCCCGATGATGACCCCCTTCGACCACGTGCGGCCACGGGTGGGGGTGCCTTTGGCAGACGCGTTCCAGCGGGGAGGCCAGGAGGCAGTGACGGGATTTTCATACACCAGCGGGATGCCACCAGGTGAATTTTGGGAGAGCCCCGCAGTGATGGCCCAGTGATTTTCGTTCGCTTCAAGTGCCTTCGCATACTCTGGCGCCGGGCCGAGTTCTCCGTCCGGCAGGTAGGGGCTCATCGCGCTCCCGAAGATGAACTCGTTGTCGAACAACGTTTCTTTGAGGCAAATACGGAAAACCTCATTGGAAGTTTGCGGGTTGCTCAGGGCCGCGTCGGAGTATTTTCCATCGTGATCGGCGGCGTACATTTGCAGGAGCGTGATCACCTGCCGGCAGTTGGACATGCTTTTGGAGATGTTTCCAGTCTCTTCCGCGTTTTGGAACATGGAATACACGCCTGCCGCCAGCACGAGAAATACAACCACCAGCGTGAGCAGCATGGGCACGTTCGCTCTCTTGGGGGACTCGTTGTTCATGGGGGATTGCTGAGGATTTGCGGGACTGGCACCAGAAAAATCCGCTGTGCAGGATCCGCCTGCCCGTCACTTGCCCTCCCTCAGAATATCCAGCATCCGGCGCTCCGGGAACTTTACGGGGTCAAGGGCGGCTCCGAAGAGGTCCTTGCCATCCTCCTCTTTGGCGAGGCCAACAGAAGTGCCTGACTTCGACTCGAGTGGCCTGATGGAAACGCTGCCGTCGTTGAGTCCCACAATGATGCCGGTGGACCAAGCGCGGCCAGGTGTATTTGTGCCCTTCGCCGAAGGATTCCACTTGGGCGGCAGGGAAGAGGAAACTGGGTTCTCATACACCAGCGGAATATGTCCTGACATGGCGTCGGACAGCCCTGTCGTCATCGCCCAATGGTTTTCCCCGGCTTCGAGCGCCTTGGAGTAGTCTGGCCCATGGCTGAGATTCCCATCTGGAACATAGGGGCTCACAGGGCTGCCAAAGATCATTTCATCGTCGGTGTATCGTTCCTTGAAAAGAACCCGGAAGACCTCGTTGGAATTCTGGGGATGGGTAAGAAAGGCATCAGGATATTTTCCACCGTGGTCGGCAGAATAGATCCGCATGGCAGTAATGATCTGGCGGCAATTGGAGATGGCTTTGGTGATGGTGCCTTTTCTGGAGGTGCGGGGCTCGATGTACAGGTACAGCGTTCCCAGCACGAGGGTGAGGGCCACGCCCGCCGCCACCAGATCCGCACACGTGATTCTCCCGTGATTGTTCATGAGTTGATTGGAGCAGAACCGCTCGCGGTGCTCCAGCGGAAGAAGTTTCGGCCCGAGCCCTGCCCGTGATTCCGAGTCTTTTGCCGTATTCATGAGGAGGGCTGGAAAGCCCGCGCTCCTCTCATCCTCCACGTCGTGTTATCTCGCGTGTCTCTACCTCCGCCTTGCCTGCCGCGCGTTTTGGCGGATGCTTGGTGCCCTTCATTCTATGCTCCGTCCCGGCATCCTTCTCTCTTCCGTTCTCACCGTGATCCTGGCTCTGGTCTGTGCCTTTCAAATCCAGGTGCAAGGCGCACAATCCACCAAGTCGAAGTCTTCTTCATCCGCTTCCTCCAAAAAGAAGTCCGGGACAAATGCCTCCAGCAGCGGCAAGAAATCCAAAAAGACGAGTGAAAAGGCCAAGGAAAAAGCCGAGGATGAGGCCTCCACGACAACAAAACCAGCCGCTACCACTCCTCCCACAGCCCTCCCTGACGAAGAAGATAAGCCCACGCCCGTCCCGCCGCTGCCTTCCCAGAAGCTGCAGCTTCACAAGTGGTCCGGCGACCTGAATGTCCCCGACCCGGTGGCCTGTACGGTGGACCCGCAGGGCCGGGTGTACGTGACGCAGACTACGCGCCGCAAGGTGGCGGATCTGGACATCCGTGAGCACACGCAGTGGATCCCCGATGACGTGGCGCTGGAGAGCATCGACCAGAAGAAGGCCTTCTACCACGACGTGCTGGCGCCAGGGAAGACGCTGCGGCCGCGCGGCGGGTTGAAGGATCACAATGCGGACGGCTCCATCGACTGGAAGGACCTCACCGTGCACACCGAGCGCATCTACCGCCTGGTGGACACAGACAAGGACGGCACGGCGGACAAGATCACCGTCTTCGCCGAGGGATTCAATACGGAGGTCACCGGTATCGCCGCCGGCATCCTGTACCATGACGGCTGGGTGTACTGCACCATCGCCCCGGACCTGTGGCGCCTTCGGGACACGAACGACGACGGCGTGGCGGACGAGCGGGAGGTGGTGGCGCACGGCTTCGGGCACCACATCGCCTACGCGGGGCATGACATGCACGGCCTGACTCTGGGACCGGACGGTCGCATTTACTGGAGCATCGGTGACAAGGGTGTGAACGTCCTCACCAAGGAGGGCAGGCGCTATGCCAAGCCGCATGAGGGCTGCGTGCTGCGCTGCGAGCCGGACGGGAAGAACTTCGAAATCTTCGCCCACGGCCTGCGCAATGTGCAGGAGATCGCCTTCGACGAGCACGGCAATCTCTTCGGCGTGGACAATGACGCGGACAAGCCAGGGGAGAAGGAGCGCTTCGTGTACATCACGGAGGGGAGCGACTCCGGATGGCGCTGCACCTACCAGTACATGAAGGGGTGGATTCCCTGGATGGACGAGGGCCTGTGGAAGCCGCGTCATCCCGGCCAGCCGGAGTATATCACCCCGCCACTGGCTCAGGGTCATGATGGTCCGGCGGGATTTGTCTTTAATCCCGGAACGGCGCTCGCGGCTCCTTGGAGGCAGGGGTTCTTCGGGAACCAGTTCCCCAGCGGCAAGATGAACATCTTTCGCGTGGCTCCAGCCGGAGCGTCCTTCACGGTGACGCAGGATGCGACGGTGAACAGCGGCGTCATGGGCATCGGCATGAGCTGGGGCCCTGAGGGCAAGCTCTACCTGGCTGACTGGATGGGTGGCTACCCGCTGGATGAACTGGGCGCTATCTGGACCGTGGATGACTCGACGGGCACGGATAGCACGGAGCGGCAGGAGACGCTGACGCGTCTGCGTGAAGGCTTCAGCAATCCCGATGCGGTGGAGCCGCTGGCCTACCTCGGCCATGCGGACCAGAGGGTGCGATTGGCGGCACAGTTTGAGATTGTAAAGCGTGGGCAGTTTTCTCGGTTGGAGGAAGTTGTGAAGAATGTGAATCAACCGCGTCTCGCCCGCATCCATGCGCTGTGGGGCTGGGGCCAAGGCATGCGCGCCGGGAAGGTGGAGCAGGCCATGGTGGAGGGGCTTCTTTCCGCGCTGGCTACAGATAAAGATGCGGAGGTGCGCACCCAACTCGCCAAGGTGGTGGGCGATGCGCAAGTCAACCGGCCCGTGGGGTCCAAGCTGCTGCCGTTGCTGAAGGACCGCAGCCCCCGCGTGCGCTTCCAAGCGGCCATCGCGCTGGGCAAGCTGAATGGGTACGAGGCGACGCCGGAACTCATGACCCAGCTCGCCAACAATGCCGACAAGGATGCCTACATGCGCCACGCGCTGGTCAGGGGGCTGGTTGGCTGTGCTGACACGAAGGAGCTGGAAGCGGCAGCGGGGCACGAATCACGCTCGGTGCGCTTGGGGGCGGTGCTGGCCCTGCGCCGACGGCAGGATCCTGCGGTGGTCAATTATTTGCGTGATAAGGACGACGCTGTTGCCACCGAGGCGGCACGAGCAATCCACGATGATGATTCCATTTCAGCGAAATTGCCGGATTTAGCCATGGCAAGTGATTCAAGGCGAGTGTTGCCAGATGGTTTTACACGTCGCGTGATGAATGCAAACTTCCGAGTAGGAGGTGCTGGTGAGGCGGAGCGTGTGGTGGGGTATGCGCTTCGTAAAGATGCGTCACTGCCGCTTCGTTCCGAAGCGCTTACACTGCTGAGCCTCTGGTGCACTCCACCTCCGCTGGACCGCGTGGATGGACGGGCACGAAAGTTGGATCCGCGCGACGAGAAGGCCATCGCTGCTGTG
>JAEYUU010000586.1 GCA_023429545.1 Verrucomicrobiota bacterium | reverse complement strand
CTTTTCCCACTCTGCTCCCCTCCCCCGCATGAAAGCGCTTTTCCTGACGAACGAATATCCTCCCAACATCTACGGCGGCGCCGGCATCCATGTGCAGTACCTCACGCGGGAGCTCTCACGCCTTTGTGATGTGGATGTGCGCTGCTTCGGTGACCAGAACGAGATGCTCAATGACCGTCTCAAGGTCACGGGCTACGGGCTCAACACGGATCTCTGGACCTGCCCGAAGCAGCTCGCCAGCGTCTTCGCGGCCGTGCAGCGGGGCCTGAGCTTCAACACGACCAACGTCGATGCGGATGTGGTGCACCTGCACACCTGGTACTCGCATCTCGGCGGCATCCTGGCGAAGCTGAACTATGGCATCCCCATGGTGCTCACGGTCCACTCGCTGGAGCCCCTGCGCCCCTGGAAACGCGAGCAGCTTGGCGGCGGCTACGACTTCAGCTCCTGGGTGGAAAAGACCGCCATCGAAATGGCGGATGCCATCGTCGCGGTCTCCCAGGAGACGAAGGTGGATGTGCTGCGCTTTTTCCATGCGGATCCCAAGAAGATTCACGTGATCCACAACGGCATCGATCCCGAGGAGTACCACAAGGTGCATGCCCCGGAGGTCCTGGTGAAACACGGCGTGGATCCGAACAAGCCCTTCGTGCTTTTCGTGGGCCGCATCGCGCGGCAGAAGGGCATCGTGCATCTGGTGCGTGCCATCAAGCACATGGACCCCGGTTACCAGGTGGTGCTCTGCGCGGGCGCGCCGGACACGCCGGAGATCGCCCTGGAAATGAAACAGGCCGTGACAGAGGCGCAGGCCAAGCGGGAAGGCATCATCTGGATCCAGGCCATGATTCCCGTGGAGGAGAAGATTGCCCTGTACTCGCACGCGGATGTCTTCTGCTGCCCCTCCATCTACGAACCCTTTGGCATCATCAACCTTGAAGCCATGGCGTGCGAAACCGCCGTGGTGGCCAGCGCGGTGGGCGGCATCAAGGAAGTGGTGCTCCCCGGTGAGACCGGTCTGCTGGTGCCCCTCCTCCAGCAATCGGAGAGCCCCTACGAAGCCTCCCACCCGGAGCAGTACAGCCACGACCTCGCCGAGAGCATCAACCGCCTCATGGCGGACAAGCCCCTGCGCGACCGCATGGCGAAGGCCGGTCGCGAGCGCGCCGAGCAGCACTTCTCCTGGCGTGCCATCGCGGAGAAGACGCATGAGCTTTATGAGTCGCTGGTGGCAGGGAAGGCTGCCTCCTGAGGGCTTGCTCTGCCCCGCAAATGAGCAACCTTAGCGGTATGGGCACTCTGGCTGAAATTGAAGAAGCGGTCCCCCGGCTCTCGCAAGCCGAATTGGACGAGCTTGAGCGCTTCGTGAAGCAAGAAAAAATGCATCGAACGGAAGCCGGAGCTCACAGCATTCTGGATATCCCGCCGATTGCACTTGGAGCGATGCTCCATCCGCTCGGCGACCGTGATGAATGGCGCGACGAGATGCTGGAGGGGAAGGTGTGACTCACGGTCTTGACACCAGTTTTCTGGTGGCAGCAGCAGCAACAGGCCACCCGGATCACCAGGGTTGCCGGACCAGGCTCAGCAACTTGAAAGCGCAGGGCGACAGATTTGGTCTTACGGCCCAAGTCCTGGCTGAGTTTGTACATGTAATCACGGACTCGCGGCGTTTTGCCAGCCCTCTTTCCATGGGGGATGCGCTGGCCGCGGCGGGCAAATGGTGGAGCGCTTTGGAAGTCGATACTGTCGCGCCGGACGACGATGCCATGAAATGGTTTATAGCAGCCATGGAGAAGCACCAGCTTGGAAGAAAAAGAGTGCTCGCTGCCACCTACCGAGGTGCTGGGATTACTTCAATTCTCACGCTCAATTCTACAGATTTCGCGATCTTCACGGAGTTCATCTGCTTGGGGCCGCTGCCATCATCCGTGCCGTAAGCCCGAAACTTCCTGCCTCCAGGCACGTTTCCCTTTTATGCGCTTCCACGTCTCTGCCTTCCTCGTTTCGGGAATGGCATCACTCAGCCTCCACGCAGCCGACCCTCTTCCCGGCCACTCCGCCCACGGCGAGACCTTCAATGAAGGTCCGCGACAGGCGGCGGTGCTCATCGATGGCTGTGGGAAGGTGAGCTTCCCCGCCACCACGCGCAGCACGGAGGCGCAGCAGTTCATCAACCAGGGCGTGGGGCAGCTTCACGGCTTCTGGTATTATGAGGCGGAGCGTTCCTTCCGTCAGGCGGCCACGCTCGATCCGGCATGCGCCATTGCCTACTGGGGCTGCGCCATGGCGAACGTGAACAACGAGAAGCGCGCCGCCGGGTTCATCGCGGAGGCCATGAAACGCAAGGACAAGGCCTCCAAGCGCGAGCAGGCGTGGATCACGGCGCTGCAGACCTACTATGCCGACCTGAAGAAGGACAAGAAGCAGCGTGCCATCACCTTCATCAAGGACCTCGAGGACATCATCCACAACAACCCGGATGATATCGAGGCCAAGGCCTTCCTCGCGTGGGCCATCTGGA
>JAEYUU010000565.1 GCA_023429545.1 Verrucomicrobiota bacterium | reverse complement strand
GCGCGCTTTGTCGGCCGCCGGGGCGGCGGCGGCGCGCGGCAGCATCCTGTTCATCACGGAAGATCACTGTGTCGCGGAGCCAGGATGCGTCGCGGCGGTGAAGCACCACTTCGAGACCACCACGGACAGTGGTGTGACCGTCAAGTGGGGCCATATCAACAACACAGATGTGGCGTACATGGAGGAGCTGGTGAACCACATCGACGCCCGGCAGTGGTCCCGACCGGATCACTGGAACAAGGTGCGCATCCGCGGATTTGGCATTCGCAAGGAGGCCTACCGGGACGTGGGAGGATTTGAGTGGAAATACCAGGGCTTCTCTGAGGCATTGCTGGCTGCAAAGCTGCATGCGCAAGGCCACCGGATCGGCTACGCGGGGGACGCAGGTGTGCTGCACATCAACACAGAATCCATGAACGAACTCCAGGAGAGCGCCTGGAGCTACTCCTGGGCGGAGTGCGAATACTGCCAGGAGAATGAGAACACCTTCTGCGAGCAGTATTTTTCCGCATCCACGGGCCTTGCCAGCCAGGTGCTTACCCCCGCGCCCATGGCGAGATGGATGATCCGGGCGTTGTTGCGAGGGTTGCTTGGCAATCGCGCCTTCTGGCGTGGTGGGGAGTTTTCGCGATGGGGCGTCGTCGCGTCCGTCCTCCAGCTTGGAGTGTCCGCGCTCGCGATGGGGTTGAGGCATCTGGCCGCATGGAGCGCCGTGTGGTGCGCGCGCTTGCGGTATCACTTCTGGAGCTTTCATGAAGGCCGCCGGCTTCGGGCCTTCGGCGATTTCTGGCGGCGGGTTTCGCACGCGGCGCGGGTTGATTATGCGGTGAAGAATGAGCGACGCGCGGCGAGTGCATCCTCCGCCCAATGGGCAAACACCGGCGGGCTTGTGACGTGTGGCTGTCACGGATGTTTTGGCACGGAACGGTTTGAGGGCCGCGCCTTTCGCTGGACGAGCCCCGTAGCTGTGGTGCCGTTGCAACTTCCCGCATCGGATTGCAAAATCGCCGTCGACACCGGCAGGCTTCGGGGGGCAGCATGGAGTTATCCGATCACCGTCTTCCTGAACCGCAAGCCCCTGCCACAGGAGATGATCAAGTGCCGCGACAGCCTGCTGATCATCAAGATCAAACGGCGCATGTGCCGAAAGGACGTGGACGTGCAGGAACTCACCCTCGTGACCGCGCCAGCCATCCAGCACGGGTTTGAGAGCCGGTGGCTTGGTCTTCCTATTTGCTCCATACAATTGTATGATAAGGGGGGCCAAGGTGTCCCTCCTCCCCCTGCGGTCGAGCCGTCCGTGGACATCCCGGTGGAGGTGCCCATCCCACGAACGGCAACCGGGCCGGACACTCTCTCGCGACACATTGTCGTGGTGAACACCGCGGATCGCGGAGGTGGCGCGGAGGTGATGGCATCGCGTTTGTTCCGGGGCTACCAGCAGCGGCACGGTTCCACGAGTTTTTGGGTGGGGCACAAGAATCTGGAGGATCCTGCTGTGCTGGCGGCGCTGCAACTGGACCGGCAGCAGCGTGACTCTGCCGTGCCGCAGGCGCTTCGCGCCATCCGCCGCAGCTTGAAGCGCGCCCGGGGTCTTGAGGATTTTGATTTCCCCGGAACGCTGGGACTGCTGCAGGCAGGAGGAAGAGAGGCTGACATTGTTCACCTGCACAATCTTCACGGAGGTTTTTTTGATCTCCGGGCGCTCGCAGCGATTTCGCAAAAAGTCCCTGTGTTCGTGACCTTGCATGACTCGTGGATGCTCACGGGACGCTGTGCTTCACCGGGACCATGCAGTCGTTGGATCACGGGTTGCGGAAAGTGCCCGGATCTCCAGCGCCCCCCGGTGATGCCCAGGGATGCCACTGCGGAAAACTCGAAGCGAAAGCAGGGGATCTATTCCCAGTCCAGTCTCCGCATCGCCACACCCACCCACTGGCTGATGGACCAGGCGAAACGATCCATGCTCGCCCCGGCCATCATTGAGGCTCGGGTGATCCCCAACGGTATCAATCTCGAAATTTTCCGTCCGATGGAGAAAAATCAGGCGCGCGCCGCGCTCCAGATTCCCGGGAAGGCCATCCTTCTCGTGTCGGTGGCCAAGGAGGGAACTGAAAATCCCTACAAGGACTTCGCCACTCTTCGGGGAGCGCTCTCGCGCCTGAAGTGCGGTGGACGCCAGGTCATCTGCGCGGTGCTCGGGCGCGTGGCCGTCACTGAAACACTCCCGAATGGAGTCATCCTCCGGCATGAACGCATGGCTCCACCGGAGGAAGTGGCCCGCTGGCTTCAGGCAGCGGATCTGTGCGTACACTCGACCCGTGAGGAGGTGTTCGGTCTCGTCTTGGCGGAGGCTTTGGCATGCGGCACGCCGGTCGTGGCGACGGATGTTGCGGGCATTCCAGAGGTGGTGCGGCACGGGATAGACGGACTGCTTGTACCGCCTGGAGACGCGGATGCGTTTGCTGCGGCAATGGAATTGCTCCTTTTTGATCCCTCACGCCTGATGCAGATGGGCCGCGATGGCGCCGGGCGTGCCCGCGTGGAATTTGACGAAGCGCGCATGGTGCAAGCCTACCTTGACTGGTTCGAGCAGGTGCTTGCGGAACAGTCGCCGCGCCGCGCCTGAGATGTTCGGATGTTTTCAGTGCGGTCCGTGGATCCCATCGATCTGCGGTCCTGTAGCGAAAAAATCCTTCGGATCATGCAAGCCACCCGCGACGGTGAGAGTTGATGAACGAAGGCATCCGGAGAGTGCGGAAGTGCGATCCTGAATTGCCATTCACAAGTGTGGCGCCCCGTGTCCGCCTATTTGGAAAAAGCGGAAGCGGCCTCACCCGAGGCATCAATTTGCTTGCGATGAACATGCACCAACGGAATCGATGGCTGCCCGCGTCAGTTGCGCCCGACTTACCCATGATGAAACTGCACTACGATCTCGGCAGCCTTCCGGTGCTGTATTTTTTCTTCTTGCTGGTGCTTGGCCGGGCCTTTTTTGCCGTCACTGGATTACGCATGAGGGGGATGGCGTTGTGGTATCTCTCCCCGGCAATGGGGCTTGCGGTGTTTGGTTTTATCATCGGATGGTTGAACCAGGCCGGCACGCCCATCAAATCCTTTGGCCAAGAAACGGTCTTGACGTTGTCGGTTCTCTCGCTGGGGGTGCTGATATGGAAGAAATGCCGGGTGCCATGGAGGAAACTATCCGTCCCGCTGCTCCTGGTGCTTCTGTTTACCGGAACGGTCGGTTATCCACTGCTTCTCCAGGGAAAGAACTGGCTCTCGTACGTGAACAACGACTTCGTGAACTACTCCGTGGGCGGCTTGAGGGTGTTGCAACACGGATTCTTTGATGTGCCCTCGCGTGAGGCCCTGCAAAATGGAGACCCCACCGCTCCCTACTGGTTCCTCCACATCGGCCAGGGAAGCAGGCCCGTGACGGACTTCGTGCTGGCAGCGCTGAGTGATGCCAGCCGCATCTCTCCACGCGAGGGATTCATGCCCGTGATTCTGGCGTTTGGCCTGGTGCAGGCCTGGGCGCTTGCGGGGGAGGTCGCGCTTCGCTCCCAGTCGAAGCACCTTGCGGTGCCGGCGATGACCGTCCTGCTTTTTTTGCCGCTCTTTGTACTGGGGGTGTACTACCAGGTCTTCGCCCAGGTGGGGGGGCTTGGCCTGATGCTTCTGGCGTTTGCGCTGCTGGTCAAACCGACCCGCTACCGTCCCTGGCGCAAAAGTCTCCTGGCGCTACTGCCGTGTGCCGTGGCGGTGGGCAGCCTGATGTGGTTTTATCCAGAGAGTGCGCCCTTCGGACTGCTGGCAGCGGGCATCACCCTCCTTTGGGGCTGGATCGTGCGGCCGGCGGAGCGCCAGCAGCGTGCGGTGTGGCTGGGAATGGCCGCGCTGGTCACGGTCGTGTTGTTGCACATTAATCTTGGCGCGATTGCCCAATTTCTCCTGAAACAGGCCGCGCACAAAGGTCCCGCCGGATTGTTTCCATACTTTTCCGAGCCCGGGGCGTGGGCGCGGCTGATGGGATGGGTCCCATTTTATCACACGGCGTCGTTTTGGATGCCATGGGCCGCATTCTCCCTGATGCTGCTTCTCCTGGCGGTGCAGGCGCGGAAGCACAGCACCATCTTGCCGCTCGGGGTGGTGATGGCACTCATCGGAGGATATCTTTATTTGTCCGGCGGCGAATTCGGTCTTTTTAAACTCGCCATGTTCGCCCAGCCAGTGCTGGCTGTAGGCGCGGCCGTGATCTGGCGCTGGCAGTGGCCCGCAGCCATGCGTTTGGTTCTGCTGGGAGCGTGGCTTGCCGCGACCATGCCAACGGCATGGGTCTACCACAAAGTCTCACTGGGCGAGCCTGGCGGGCCCTGTGAGGCGCCTTATGCCTCTCAACTCGGGTTTCCCAGCCCGCCCAAGGGCAAAGGCACGTGCCAGATCATCAACATGGGCCCCGGTATGGAGAGGATTGCCCTGCTTCACCTGAATCGTCTGACGGCCAACCCGCTGCCCATGTCACTCACCTCGCTGTTCTGGGCGCACAAGGACACTTCCGAAACAGGCCAGCGTCTCCTTTCACACATTGAGGCAAAGACGGAAGTGTTTCAGAACCGGTACGTGTTTTGGGACCCGCCCCGCAAGGTGAGGGAGGAGAAAGACCTGAGCACATCCTATGTCGTGGAACCGCATTTCCTGCTCAGTCCATTCAATCGCATGGGGGTGGACCAGAAATTCAAAAACTGGTTCACGGCGACCAAGTGGGACAAGGTCGTGAACCGACTGGCTTTGTGCGCGTCTGCCCCCGTAGGAGGGGACGACCCCGAGGCAGCCGCGAAAATGGATCATTTCAATGGGCTCCCTGCAGAGACGGATCCCTCCTTGCCCGGTGTGAGGAGCACGATGTTGGGGATGGGAACGCATCTTCTGTTTGAAGTCATCAATCCGACAGAAGAGATGTGGGTGAGGATTGCATTCTCCCGGTCCTACCTGCCAGGAGGCCGAACCCAACTGCCACCCAATGCAGTGGTCATTGGGGC
>JAEYUU010000460.1 GCA_023429545.1 Verrucomicrobiota bacterium | reverse complement strand
GGCGTCTCTCCGGGCGCTCAAGGTGACGCTGCCGGACATGACGCGCACTTCGAAGGGGCGTGAGTTTGAGATTGAGGCGGTGGTGCAAAATCCCGGTCAGCTCTGCCGGCATCTGCGCATCGGCCTGCCTTTCCCCAAGGAGCTGGACTGTGAGAAGCCCATCCTCGAGCTCACCCTGAAAACCAATGCCGTGCGCAATCTCGCGAAATGGACCGTGCGCGCGGTGGAGCGTGGCCGCCATGTGATGTCCCAGTGTTATCTGGAGGGCACCTCGAGGTTCGGTCTCTGGCACGGGCGGCGGACCTTGCAATCCACTGCGGAGATCCGGGTGTATCCCGATCTGAGCCGGGAGCGCAACGTGCTGGCGCCCCTCTTCTTCCGCAAAGGGGCCATCGGCGTGCATAATGTGCGGCAGATCGGGAAGGGACGCGAGTTCGAGCAACTGCGCTCCTATGTGCCCGGCGACAGTTATGACGACATCTTCTGGCGGGGCACGGCGAAGCATCGGTCACCCATCACGAAGATGTTCCAACTGGAGCGCACCCAGCAGCTCTATGTGGCCATCGACGCGTCCCGACGCAGTGCCCGCGCACTGGATGTGCCCGGGCAGGAGGCGGAGGCAGGCTTCATCGCGAAGACGCAACTGGAGCGCTTCATCCAGGCAGCCCTCGTGCTGGCGCTGGCCGCGGAGCAGCAGACGGACAAGTTCGGGCTGATCGTATTTTCGGACACGGTGCACCGCATCATTCCCGCTGGTGGCGGTCGTGGCCACTATGATGTGATCCGGGATGTGTTGTACGCCCTGGAGCCGCGTGTGGTGAGCCCGGACTACGAGGATGCCTTCATCCACATCGGCAATCGTTTGCGGCATCGGTCACTGCTGCTCTTCCTCACGGACCTCGGTGAACCCTGGCTCGCGGAGCAGTTTGTGGACGGGGTGGAGTTCATCGCGCGCAAGCACGTGGTGCTCACGCACATGCTGGGGCAGCGGGAGATTCAGCCCATGTTCCGACGCGGGGATGACGTGAAGGACGACGAGGCGCTCTATGGCAAGCTCGCCGGGCAGATCCTCTGGAACGATCTTCAGGACACCACGCGCGTGCTGAAACAGCGGGGTGTGCACCTCACTTCCTCCCTGCAGGAGAACCTGGTGGCGGACGTGGTGAGCGAGTACCTCAAGGTAAAGAAGCGGCAGCTCCTGTGATGATGATGCCGCTGATGACGATACCACAACCATGATCGCCGACCTCAAGACCTTCATCGAACGGGAGCGTCCTCACTGGAAGGAGCTGGAGCGTGAGCTGGACCGGATCCGGGAACATCTCGCGGACCTTTCTGATCTCAAATACGCGCGGCATGTGCTCGCGCTCTTCCAGCGCACCTCGTCGGATCTGGCGCGATTGCAGGGCAGCTCGGCGGAGCCGGAGCTGAAGGCGTACCTCGAGAATCTCGTGGGGAGCGGTTATGCGGAAATCCACAGTGCCTCCCGGGATCGCCGGCACTTTCGTCCGTGGCATTGGCTGGTGCGTAGCTTTCCCCAATCCTTCCGGCGGCAGATCTGGGGCTTCTGGGTTGCCACCGCACTTACGCTCGCTGGCGCCATCCTGGGAGCGATCCTCATCAGCAAGGGTGTGGAAGGCCGCGAGGCGATTTATCCTTTTCCCCATCTGGTGCATCAGTCACCCAGTGAACGCGTGGCGCGGGAAGAGAGTCAGGGGTCCAAAGCCCTGGATGAGAACCGGGATGAACTGGAGGGAGGCAAGTCCAGATTCTCCGCCGAACTCATGCGGAATAATATCAGCGTGACCTTCCGTGCCATGGCGCTGGGCATGACGTGGGGGCTGGGCACCATTTTGTTGATCTTCTACAATGGCGTGGTGCTTGGTGCGGTGGCCTTTGATTACATCGCCGACGGGCAGACGGTGTTCCTTCTGGGCTGGTTGCTGCCCCACGGCTCGGTGGAGATCCCGGCCATCCTGCTCGGAGGCCAGGCGGGACTGATTTTGGGACGGGCTCTCATCGGCTGGGGAACTCCAGACAGCCTGCGCACGCGCTTTCGCAAGGTGACACCGGACCTCGCCACCATCGCGGGAGGTGCCGCGCTCATACTCGTGTGGGCCGGAATCATCGAGGCCTTCTTCTCGCAATATCATGAGCCGGTGCTGCCGTACTGGGTGAAAATCCTCTTTGGCTCGGCACAGCTCGTGGCACTGGGCTGGTTCCTGTTCCAAAGTGGCAAGTCCGGCGACGAGCAGACCTGAGGACACTCATTTTCCTTTTCCAAGCATGTCTTCCCGCTCAGCCACGCTGAACATTGCCACGCCCGAGGGGGTGACCTTTTCCCTGCCGCTGGCCGGTCCGGTGCCACGCAGCCTGGCCTACTTCATTGATCTGGCTGTCTTCTTTGCGGCCTGGAATCTGGCGTTCATGTTCATCCAGCCGTTCTTCTATTTCATCCAGGATCTTGCCATGGGCGTGGCCATCCTGCTGCAGTTCGCCTTCATGGAAGGGATGCGCATGCTGATGGAACTCCTCTGGCGTGGACAGACGGTGGGAAAGAAGGTGCTGGGTCTGCGTGTGGTGGATGAGCAGGGTCTCAAGCTG
>JAEYUU010000441.1 GCA_023429545.1 Verrucomicrobiota bacterium | reverse complement strand
CATCTTGCGCCAACTCGGTCGCAAGGCGGCATGGGTGGTGCACGGCAAGACGGACGATGGTCGCGGCATGGATGAACTCTCCACGCTAGGACCCAATCGCGTGGCGGCGCTGAAAGATGGTGTGGTCGAGCGAGCGGATTTCGATGCGGCGACGCTGGGCTTTGCCAAGCCGAAGCTCGCGGACCTGGTGGGTGGCGAGGCAAATACCAATGCGGACATCCTTGAAGGCATCCTCGCGGGACGCATCAAGGGCGCAAAGCGGGATCTCGCGGTGCTGAATGCGGCGGCAGGATTTGTGATCACGGGCATCTGCAAGGACCTCGTCGCCGGCAAAGCGCATGCGGAGGAGATTCTGAACCGCGGTGCGGCGCATGTGAAGCTGCGGACGCTGGCGGACTGGTGTTGAGAGGAGTCAGCGCGCGAGTGCGGCCAGGGAGCGCTGCAGGTTCTGCCGTGCCGCATTCTCAAGTCGCGCGTGAAACTCGGGCGTGCCATAGATGGCCTCGCGCTCGAGGAACTTCCGGAGCACGGCGGCTCGCCCCTCGCGAAAGGCATCCGATGGCACCCAGTCATATTCCTGGCGGATCTGCTCTTCGTATTGCTCGAAGCGGGCGGCGTCCGCGCCAAGGATGGCGAGGTCGATGTCCACGATCCAGCGGCTGTCTTCGTCCACGGGAGTCGCCGAATGCTTCGTGGCAAGGATGAGCCTGCTGACCTGCGCCCGCAATGCTGGGGGGGCTCCGGCGTGCTCGAGGTGGTGATCCGCGAGCGCCGCAGAGGCTTCCTCATTGTCGTGCCGGTGGGTGTCATACACTGCGTCATGGAACCACAGGGCGAGTTCGATGGAAGTGCCGACTCTTGGTGGATTTATGATGCCCATGACGCTGTCCAGATGCGCGAGGCACTCGGTGATGTGGGTGAGATTATGGTAGGCGCGGTGGGGCTGCGAGTAGGAATCGCGCAAGAGCTGCCACGAGGTGTCGCAAAGCTCGGAGGCGGCAAAGGTGCGGCACAACCGCTGCCAGCGGTCGCGCAGCACATCCACATCCACCGCGGTCATCATGCGACACCATGGCGCAGGCGGGCAATTCTGCCACGCACTTGACAGACGGGGGCGTGAGGGTGTGTTTCCTGTAGCTCGCTTCCACTCCCGCCATGCTCCGCCCGCTCCCTTTTCTCCTGATGCTCGGAATCGTCGTCTCGTGCCATGCGAAGGACGACAAGAAGACGACTCCCCCACCCTCCCCGTGGGCTGAATGGGTGGAGCCATCATTCCCCTTCTTCTCCTCCGTGCTGGATGCGCGCGAGGTGGGTGAAGGCTGGCCGAAGGACAATCTCACGCCGCGCGGTCTGGTGCTGAATCTGGGGCACAATCTCTGGGCGTGTTATGACACTGATCTGCTGCGCCTCTCACTGATCTGGCAGGGTGAGGCGGGCAAGCCCCCCATCACGCCCGTGGCGCTGGCAACGGGATCCTATCATGTCGCGGGGCAGAAGACCAAGGACGGGCAGGAGTTTCTGCCGAAGCCAACTGGCAAGCCGTGGGTGGCCAATGGCATCTACCCGGGGTGGGTGGTGGGTGAGATGCCCGAGTATACCGATCCACGCGAGCCCACGCCCTCGCCCGAGGAGGTGGGCCGTGGTCCGCTCAATGCCACCATGGCGGTATTCAAAGGCGTGACGATGATCGAAGGCGGAGTGCTCATCGATTATGAAGTCGGGGGACGCGCCATCCGTGAGCGTTTCCTGGTCGTGGCGGCATCGGGCGGATTCACCGTGCAGCGTGACATAGAAGTGGGAGCCGGGGACAAGTCACTCGTGTTCCTCCCTGGCACTTCCTTTGGGGGGAGCGAAGTGCATACAAGCATCGCGGGATCAAAAGGTGGTGCGCTGACGCTGCTGCCCCCCGGCAAGTCTGGCTCGGCTGCGCATCCGCAGGTGGCGGCGCAGGTGGGCAGCGCCACGGGAGTCACAAGATTCTCAGTGACGCATGGCCGCCCAGGAAAAGCGGCGGCATTTCAGGATTCGGCTCCTCCACCCTACAAGCCGCACGCGACCGTCTGGCCGGAAATCGTTACGACCGCAGGAAAGCTCTCCCCATCGAAGGATGCCTATGTGACGGATGAGATCGAGATCCCCTCGTCGAATCCCTGGAAACGCAATGTGCGGCTCGCGGATCTTGCGTTCCTCAATGACCAGGGTGATGCGGTCGCGGTGGCCTTCGATGGCGACGTATGGCACGTCTCGGGACTGAACGGCGATCTGGAAAAGCTCACTTGGAAGCGCTTCGCGTCAGGCCTGCACGAGCCCATGTCGATCGTGGTGCGCAAGAGCGGAAGTGAGAACGAAATCTTCGTGTACGACCGCGATGGCATCTGGAAACTGCGCGACACCAACAACGACGGCGAGGCGGATGCGTATGAGATGTTCTGCAACCGCTTCTCCCAGACGGCGGAGACGCGCGAGTTCCCCAACAGCATGAAACTGGGGCCGGACGGCTCGCTCTTCATCTCCAAGGGTGGGCAGGAAGGTACTACCTATGGCCGGCACAACGGCACCGTGATCCGCGTCGCACCGGATGGGAAGACGATTGAGGTCATCGGCTATGGATTGCGCCAGCCTTTCATCGGCGTGCATCCGAAGACTGGCATGGTGACGGCGAGCGATCAACAGGGTAACTACGTGCCCTCCACGCCAATCCACATCGTGGAGAAAAACCAGTTCTACGGGCACGTCCCTACCATCGCGCCAAAGGAAAAATACCCCGCGCCGATTACCGATCCGCTGACGTGGATCCCGCATCCCGTGAATCCAAGCGGCGCGACCCAGACGTGGCTTGTGGGAGCCAAGATGGGACCGCTCAATGATGAACTCATCCATGTGGGGTACAACCGTCCTGAGATCTTCCGTGTGCTGATGAACGAGCGCTTCTCCAAGCCGCAGGCCACGGTGATGACCTTCAGCCGCGACTTTGATTTTGGTCCTCTCAATGCGGTGGTGAATCCCGCGGATGGCCAACTCTATGTGATCGGCTTCCAGGTGTGGGGCACCACCGCGAAGAAACTTAGCGGCATCTCCCGCGTGCGCTATACGGGAGCACCGCGCGTGCTTCTGAAGGAGTGCACGCCGATGGACAAGGGCCTGCTGCTGCGCTTCACCGAGGCC